>NZ_DCEA01000031.1:16381-35565 GCF_002316705.1 Syntrophomonas sp. UBA1041 | reverse complement strand
ATAGCCATGCTTTGTATTCCGGACAAACAGTGGTTCCGTCACCTATGTGCGGAGTCAGGCGATTAGCCGGATCACCGGTGGCAAAGCCCTTGAAGCCGTACTGCCAGGAAAGGGCTACCTCGTGAACGGTTTTTCCATTCAGGTTAAACGGCTTGAGCCGCTTGGTAACACAGGCTACCGCTTCAACATCACCGCGGGTGGTGGATACAATGGCGTTATCGCCGTTCTTGATGCCCTTTTCGCGAGCCAGTTCTTCGGAAAGCTCAACAAACATATTGGGCATCAACTCGGCCAGCCAGGGCAGGTTGCGGGTCAAGGCCCCGGTCTGCCAATGTTCGACCAGCCGGAAGCTGGTGCCGATAATAGGATACTTGTCAGACGTTCCATGTTTGTCCGGCTCCCAGATGATGGCCGCCGGGTTGACCGGCTCTTTATTGATAATTGGTGGCATGGGGCTTTCCCATGGCTCATAATGCTCGGGGAAAGGACCTTCCTTCATGGAGTTTTTAGCGGCGAATAAACACCCCTTGCCTTCCGGCCGCATGATAAAAGCACCGGTAAAGGCAGGTTTGTCCGGCCCGGTGGTTTTTATAAAGTCAGGTACGTCAACCCCGGTCCAGGTACCTAATACTTCAGGTTTGGACGGATCAGCCGATTTCAGAGGATCCCACCAAATCAGGCGGCGCTGCTCGTCACCCGGCCAGGGAGTAACACCATCCGGCTGCACCGAGCAGCGGTTGTAAACGATCCGGCGGTTCATCGGCCAGGCCCAGGACCAGTTGGGATATATGCCCAGTCCGCTGGGGTCCTCCTGGTTCCGCAATTGAGTCTTGTAGAGGAATTTACCGTCTTTTATCGTTGTTGCTCCGCAGTATACCCAGCATCCGCAGGCAGTACTGCCATCATCCATCAGCTTGGCAAAGCCTTCCACCGGCTTGCCATCCGCTACGCTGTAGCCGCAAAGTTCCTTGGCTACTACGACCGGATCATCATGGCCGTGTTCGTTTTCAACTTCCCAGGTCATATTGACGATGGGCTCATCTTCTACACGCTTGCTGCCCGCATAGACTTTTTTGATCTTCTTAGCCAGCTCGTTGTAAATCCATAGGTCGGATTTGGATTCGCCCACCGGTTCCGCGCCTTTCCAGCGATACTGTACCCAGCGGCTGGTTGAGGCAGCAGTTCCTTCCTTTTCATAAACCGCGGCGGCGGGCAGGAAGAATACTTCCGTTTTTATATCGGCCGGGGTCAATTTTGGTACAATGGGATTGTCAACGGGCCGCTCCCAGCCCTGATAAGTCCAGAAGTCAGCAGTTTCATGCAGCCAGAGGTCGATGCAGACCAACCATTTCAATTTGGTCAAAGCTTCCTGTTCCTTGTTGGCATTGGGCCCGCCCACGACCGGGTTGGAGCCGTTGATGAACAGTCCGTCGATCTCTCCCCGGTGCATGGCTTCAAACAATCCTATATGCGAGTAATTCTTGCCATCCTGTCGTTTAGGCAGGTAGTGGTAGGCAAAATCGTTTTCCCTGGTTGCAGCATCACCCCACCAAGCCTTGAGCAGACTGACCACCCACTTGGAAGTGTGGATCTTCCAGCCAGAATTGGGGAAGCCCGCTTTTACCAGTTCCCGAAATTCTTCCAGGCTGTTAAAAGACAGGTTGGCCGCTCCGGGGGTGACTGCTCTGATAAAAGATACAAGATCCTTATTGGCCGGAGTGTTCATGGGCGAATCTATATATCCCGGTATTATATGGTAGAGCAGAGCCATATCGGTGGCGCCCTGTACGTTGTTCTCACCCCGCAGGGCGTTTATGCCGCCGCCGGGTCTGCCGATATTGCCCAGGAGTAGCTGGACAACCGCAAAAGCCCGTATATTCTGGCTGCCCACCGTATGCTGGGTTATCCCCATGGCATAAAGGATGGTTGCGGTTTTGTCCGGAGCGCCGGTGGCGGTAAAGGTTTTCAAAACTTCCAAATACTTGTCTTTGGGGCTTCCGGTTATCTTGCAAACCGTATCAATGTCATAGCGCTCATAATGATTCTTCATCAACTGGAAGACACAGCGGGGATCTTGCAGCGTCGGATCCTTCAAGGGTAAATTGTTCTCATCATATTTGTAATCCCAGGTCTTTACATCATATTTTCTCTTGCTCGCATCATAGCCGGTAAAAAGGCCATCCTTGAATCCAAATTCGTCTTTGACAATAAAAGCTGCGTTGGTGTAATTGACCACATAATCTTTGTGGTATAGCTCGTTATCAATAATATATTTGACCATACCGCCCAGAAAGGCGATATCTGTACCTGAACGCATCGGGCAGTAGATATCAGCCTTGGATGCGGTCCGGGTAAAGCGTGGGTCCACGCAGATTATCTTAGCCCCCCGTTCTTCACGGGCCTTTAATAGCCATTTAAATGCCATGGGATGGGTTTCAGCCGAATTGCTACCCATACACATGGCACAATCGGTGTTTTTCATATCATTGAGCGAATTGGTCATTACCCCGCGGCCAAAAGAGGGCGCTAAACCTCCTACTGAAGGTGAATGACAGAGCCGGGCCTGGGTTTCCAAATAAACCAGCCCCAGGGAGCGCATCATTTTGGAAAGCACGTAGCATTCCTCGTTATCCAGGGCCGACCCGCCGATTGAGGCGATTTTCTCGGTTCGGTTAACGATGATTTCACTGCCGTCGGCTATTTTCTCTTTATGGATAAAACTGCTGTCTCGGGTTTCTTTGATTTTTTCCGCAATTCTGGTAAGCATCCAATCCCAATCTTTTTCTACCCACTTGTCGCTGCCCGGAGCCCGGTAAAGAGGCTTCTGCACCCGCTTGGGGTTGATTACTTGTTCTCCCTTTTCATTATAAATTTCCCTCAGGTTAAACATGGCCGAACCCTTGGGGCATGCCGCACCACGATTAATCGGGTTGTCCGGATCGCCCTGTACGCTAAGCAGTTTGACGAACTTACCGGCGGAATCACGCTCGGAGTATACCAGCAAACCACATCCCGAGCCGCAATACGGGCATATGGTGGGTGTGGGAGTAACGTTCTTAATACGCAGCACCTTAATTGCCGAAGCGGTTGCCTCAAGGCTAAAATCCAGGGTTGTAGCCACGCCAACTCCTGCTACCGCAACCCCGCCGGCCTTCAAGAACTGGCGGCGAGTAATTTTGCTGTTCATCTTTTATCCCCCATTTCCTTAGACATCAAAATATTGCAACCAAAAAACGAGCTAAAATGTACTTAAACCATCAAGATTAAAGCTTGTTTCATATATACAATACCAAGTCAGGGAGATAAACAATTGGAGGGGCTTTTATAAAGCGGGAGATTAGCAGGCTTGATTATGCAAAAAAAGCATTAAATGAGGTCAGTACCGAGTAAACGGTGAGAAAAAGCCACCAATATTCTTGATCTCCAATATTGATATTGTATTTTTGAAACCCAATGAACCTCCGGTCCATTTAGCCACTCTCAAACCGAATGGTTCATTACCCGTTCCAAGCTTAAACTTGACGGCATTATTCTCACCCCCATTCATAATCTTGATAGATTCTTAATTGTAAAACTCAATTAAGCAATCAAATTCTTATTCTACATTGAAACAAATATTCCTTCTTCTTATAAAGAATATAACCTTATGTTTTATATGACAAATGTATAATCTGGAATAGCAGGTGGGCAATAATTATTTTGAGAAACAGAGATCCCTGCTTCCTCCTTTCAGGAAGAAGCAGGGATATAAAAAGCGATGATTTAGAAATCCATTTGCACAGTCAAAACTCCAGTTTGCTTAATTCAATTTGGCATTAAATTCAAGTTTAAAATGTTTCAGCGTGCTAAGCACCGGAGCAGGAGCCGCTTGACCCAGGCCACACAGACAAGCCACCGACATAACGTTGCCCAGGTTTTGCAGTAGATCCATAACTCCAACCGTGCCACTGCCTTTATTGATTCTATGCATCATTTCATGCATACGTTTGGTACCTTCCCGGCAGGGGGTACATTTACCACAGGATTCATGTTCAAAGAATTTGCTGATCCGATCCACGATATCAACAATATCCCGAGTTTCATCCATGACAAATACTGCACCTGAACCCAGCACTGCACCGATAGTGGTCATGGAATCAAAATCAATGGGGGTATCCAGGAACTCTTCGGGAATGAATCCGCCTGAAGTTCCGCCGATTTGGACGGCCTTGAAATTTTTGCCGTTAACCATGCCACCGCCCAGTCCGTAAATAACTTCACGAATGGTGACATTGGTGGGCACTTCAAAATAGGTCCGGTTTACTACATCGCCGGTCAAGGTCAATACTTTGGTTCCAGGATAGGAACTGGCGCCAATCCCTTTGTACCAGTCTGCACCTTTTTCCAGAATAGCCGGGATGTTGGCAAAGGTCTCTACGTTATTAACAATAGTGGGTTTGCCCCATAAACCTTCCACGGGCGGGAAGGGGGGTTTGAAGCGTGGTTCACCGCGATGTCCTTCAATGGATTCAATCAGGGCACTTTCTTCACCGCAGACATACGCTCCGGCACCCATTCTAACTTCGATATCAAAGTCACCCAGTACACCTTTGTCTTTGGCTTGAGCAATAGCCTTATTAAGGGTTTCTACCACGTAAGGATACTCACCCCGGCAATAGATGTAACCTTTGTTGGAACCTATGGCATAACCGCAAATGGCCATACCTTCCAAAAGACTCTGGGGGTCATTCTCCATGATAATACGATCTTTGTATGTGCCAGGCTCACCTTCGTCAGCATTGCAGACCACATACTTTTGATCAGTATCAATTTTGTAGGAGAAGCTCCATTTCATACCGCAATTAAAACCTGCGCCGCCTCTGCCGCGCAAACCGGATTTTTTAACTTCTTCAATTAAATCAATCTGACTCATGCTGCGAGCTTTAGCCAGGGATTTGTATCCGCCGGCTTTAATATATTCATCAATTTTTAAGGGACTAATCTTTCCTACGTTTCTTAAAACGATACGCATTTCTTCAGCCACAATCTTACCTCCTTTCACCAATTACTTATATTCTGCCAAAACTGCAGGAACTTTAGCGGGGTTCAGATCGCCATAAGGCTTGCTGTTGATGGTAATCACCGGGGTGGCTTGACACTGGCCTACACACTCGGTAAATTCCAGGGTGAATTTGCCATCGGCAGTGGTTTCACCCATTTTAATGCCCAGTTCCTTTTCCAGTGCAGCGACGACTTGGGCTGCGCCGGCAATATGGCAAGGTGCACTCTCGCAAATACGGATAACATTTTTACCCCGTTTACCAACTTTGAGGTAGGAGTAAAAAGTTGCTACGCCATAAGCCTTGGCTTTAGGCATATCAAACACCTCGGCGGCATAGAAGACAGCCTCTTCAGGAATGTAGCTGAATTCACGCTGAACCGCATGGTAAGACTCGATCAGTCCACCAGGCAGATCTTTATAGGCATTGATGATCTTCTTGTAGTCTGCCATTATTGACTCACCTCCTGGACTTTTTCGATTTTGACTGCACAGACTTTGTACTCACCTGTGCCGGCAATATCACATACAAACGGGCTGGTGAGTTCATTGGTAGGCGTAGAACTATGGTGGTGGGACATCCAAATAACCCCGGGCTGTACCTGATCGGTTACCCAGGCGGTGGTTAGAACTGAACCACGGCGGGATGTAATCCTCATCCGGCTGCCGGTAACCACGCCTAATTTTTCCGCTTCCTGCGGGTGTACCTGGGTCATTTCTCGATCCCAGACACTGGCAATACCCGCCGAATATTGGGTGGTAACATTATAGTGCTGCATTACGCGGCCCGTACACAGCAGGATGGGATAATCTGTATCCGGCATTTCTCCCGGAGGAATATGGTCATTGGGTTGGAAACCGCCCAGCCCGCGGGTGAATTTGCCGATATGCAGAATGGGGGTGCCAGGATGATCAGGGGTGGGACATGGCCAGTGCACGGATTCTTTTTCCATACGGGCAAAACTAATGCCAGCCATGGCGGGGGACAGGGAGGCCATTTCATCCCAGATTTCACTTGGATGATTGTAAGACATGGGATAGCCCATGCGGGTAACCATCTGACAAATCGTTTCCCAGTTGGCCTGGCCAGGCAGAGGCTCAATCGCTTTACGAACTCGCTGAGGTCGGCGCTCAGTATTGGTAAAGGTACCGTCGCATTCCGCAAAGCTGGCGGCCGGCAGCACGACATCAGCTAATTCAGCAGTTTCAGTCAGGAAGAGTTCCTGTACCACAAAGAAGTCCAGATTCTTGATGGCTTCTTTAATATGATTGGCATTGGGATCGGTTAGTACCGGATTTTCACCCAGAATATACATGACTTTTACTTTGCCTTCATGGGCGGCTTCAAACATTTCCGGAATCTTTAAGCCTACTTTATCCGGCAAGGTTGCTCCCCAAGCTTTTTCATGTTTTTCCCGGGCGGCTTTATCGGTAACATTCTGATAACCGGAATAAACGTTAGGCAGAGCGCCCATGTCACAGGCACCCTGAACATTGTTCTGCCCGCGGACGGGGTTTACGCCCACGCCGGGACGGCCGATATGACCGGTCAGCATGGCCAGATTGGCAATACTCATAACATTACGGGTACCGCAGATGTGCTCGGTAATGCCCAGTGAATAGAAGATCATGGCTTTATCAGTGCTGGCATACAGACGGGCTACCCGATAAAGGTCTTCCACGGAGACACCGGTGAGCTCGGAAACGCGCTCCGGAGTGTATTCGGCAGCCAGGGCTTTCATTTCTTCATAGTTTTCGGTACGGGTTTCTATAAAGTTCTTATCTTCCAGACCTTCTTTGATAATTATATGCATTAAACCATTGAGTAGCGGAATATCGGTACCGTGTTTCTGTTGCAGCCAGATGTCGGATTCAGCGGCCAGCTCCGTACAGCGAGGATCACAGACTACCAGTTTGCAGCCGTGGCGAGCCGCTTGCCGCATTTTATAGCCAAGTACCGGATAGGATTCAGTAGGATTGATACCGATCAGGAATAACAGTTCGGCTTCATTAGTAACTTCAGATAAAATGTTGGTCATGGCGCCGCTGCCAAAAGAATTAGCCAGACCCGCTACTGAGGGAGCATGGCAGGTACGGGCGCAATGATCCACATTGTTGGTGCCTAAATGGGCCCGGGTGAATTTCTGGATCAGGAAGTTTTCTTCATTGGTACAACGGGCTGAGCTTAACGCTGCAAATGAATCGGGACCATTTTGGGCTTTATTCTCATTAAATTTCCGGGCAATCAGCTCAAAGGCTTCATCCCAGGATGCTTCCTCAAATTTGCCGTTACGCTTGATCAGCGGCGTTTTAAGGCGTTTTTCATTGTAAATAAAATCCCAGCCAAAGCGTCCTTTTACACATAAGCTGCGGCCATTTACCGGAGCGTTTGGATTGGACAGAACGCCGATGACTTTGCCTTTGTTCACAGCTAAGTCGAAATTGCAGCCGGTACCACAGAAGGGACAGGTGGTCCGCACCCGGTCGATATCCCAGCGGCGACCCTGGCCGGACATGGTTTTCTCAGTTAAAGCGCCGGTTGGACAGACGGCTACGCATTGTCCACAGAAAACGCAATCTGATTCAATATAGGGTACATCACCAGCCGTAGTTGCTTTACGGTCGAAGCCACGATTCAGATAAGAAAGATTGTCTTTCCCGGTCAGTTCTTCACAGGCTCTAACACAGGCGCCGCAGAGAATGCACTTGTTTAAATCCCGATTAATAAAGGGATTGCTGTTATCGATTTTATAAGAATGCTTTTCTCCTTGATAGGGACTTTCTTTTACCCCGTACTGATAACAATAATCGGCCAGAACGCAGGCACCGGCCTTGTCGCAGGTCAGGCAGTCCAGGGGATGATTGGCAATCAGCAGTTCCAGGATGGTCTTGCGGGCTGCAATCACAGCCGGAGACTCGGTTTCTACAACCATCCCAGGGCTTACCGGGGTTACGCAGGAAGCCGGCAGAAGCCGATTTCCTTTTACTTCGACTACACATAGTCGACATGCACCCAGCGGGCTTAGATCGGGGTCATAACACAGGCGAGGAATTTTAATGCCGGCTGCTTCAGCTGCTTGCAGTACGGTGCTCCCAGCTGCGGCTTCAACCTCCTTCCCGTTGATGGTCAATTTAATTTGTTCCACTTCCATCACTCCTTTTAGTCGTTAGAAATAAAAAAATCTCCTATCTGAGTAGGAGGATGGACTTCATTGGCATAAATACTATGACAATGGTTGGCATTCAAATGCACGCTCCTTCCACCTACTCAGAAACAACTTGCGGTGTTAATTAAATAAAAACACCTGACATTACCAGCGCATAAATGATGCGGGCAACGCAAATTGTTTTCTAAAAGCCAGTGACTCCTTTCCAAGTAAGGGAGGCAAACCCGTTTCCGGATTTACCGTAGCGGTATAATAACCGTGTCGGCTAATTCACCGTGGCCGCAGCTTTAGGTGAAGTAGCTTTGGAGCTACGCTTTTGAAAAAATTAAACTCCTGGGCAACCTGGTTGCTACACAAGTCTTAGGGTAAGTCATTCAGGCTTTAACAGTGGTGGAATAAAGGAAGGAATTCTGGTCAGGCCATGTTATAAAATTGCCTGCCAGCAATTCGAATGAAGCATGGGAGCAGGAATAAACTCAGCCGATAAACGAAATCGGTGAAAAAGGCTGCAACAGCTTCAGGTCTTCATTTATGCCACGGGGTATTGAAACACTATGAGCCACCGGTTCATGCAAATTAACTCACATGCAACGGCTTATGATTTGCTTAAACCCTGTACTTGATAGCACTTTTTCACCTCCCTCAATATTGGCATGTTGCTGGCAATATTTTGATCAGGCAGCAGTCATAAATACTAATTGCACTGTTTGAAATTGCCAGAGGGATATGTCTGCTGGACAAACATATCCTTATCAAAATAATACTTCGACACAAGCGTAAATATTCCTCTATATAATTTAAAATATTATATAAGGGAATATAAAATAGGTTATGATGCCTGAATAACCGCCTTATTATTTAATGATATTGCAAAAATAAATTAACGCCAGGGTGGAATGTCCCCAGCGTTAATATGAAGCTTCAATTTTGTTGGAGTTAATTTGCCGAAGGAGGGCGTAGTTTAGTGTATATTATACTCAATATTGCATATATAAACGCTGATTTGGATTTTTCACACAGCCGGCCGTCCCCATATCCCCTGCCAGTGGAATAAATGTATCCACAGATAAAGGGTTGAGACAGCGATCTGATATTTATCACCTATTTCCCAGATGTCGTCGGAACGGGTATAGTAATCACGCAGAACAGTCAGAATGAACAGGATGCTATATGATCTATAAGGGATTATGACTTCCGGAAGGATGGCATGAGTATGCCCACAGGATTTACAGATCACCCGGAGTGTGCTGATAGAACTCTCTTGAGCTATTACCCTGCGGGTACCACCGGTGTTCGCTATCGCTCACCAATAATGTTGCTGGTCCCCTGGATTAATGGCTGGCCCACAATAGACATTAATACCGCTGTGATGCCAGCACAGCATATTCTCTATAATGTGGCCTGCCTTTTTTAACATCTTAAATACTTCCCCATGAAACAAGTCTATGAGGCTCGAAGCATATTCCTATCTATCATAAGGGATTTTTGCTGTGGATTCATGTTTCGATGCCATGTTTTTTTATTTTTTTGTAGAGGGTAGAAAGGTCAATTTCTAGTTGCTCGGCTGCTTTGGCCAGGTTAAAGTTGCTTATTTCCAAGGCTCGGGCTATCAATTCCTCCTCAAACTTCTGGCTGGCTGCTTTCAAGCTTTGTAATTCTAAAGGAGCTTCGCTGCTGCACCGGTTTTGCAGGAACTTGAAATGTCGGCAATCCAGAGAACGGCCGTTTTCCATATCAGCCATAATTATCGCCCTCTCCAACATATTCTCCATTTCCCGGACATTCCCGGGCCAGTGGTATTGCTCCAATAATTTCAATGATTTGGGAGAAATATTAGCAATCATGGTCCGCAGCCGGGGGTTCAACTTGTCAATAAAATGGCAGATTAAAACAGGAATATCTTGCTTGCGCTGGCGCAAAGGGGGCACTTCCAACCTTACTACATTAAGGCGGTAATACAAATCCTCGCGGAATTTCTTTTCCTGAATCAGCTGTTCCAGGCTCCGGTTGGTAGCTGCAATCACCCGGACATTTATCTTAATGGGGAAGCTGCCTCCCAATCGCTCGATTTCTTGTTCCTGCAGTACTATCAGCAGCTTGCTCTGCATGGAAAGCGACATCTCTCCTATTTCGTCAAGAAAGATGGTACCCCCATGGGCCAACTCAAACTTTCCCGGTTTGCCTCCCTTTTTGGCTCCGGTATAGGCGCCTTCCTCATAGCCAAAAAGCTCAGCTTCCAGCAAATTCTCCGGAATTGCGGCGCAATTGATGCGCAGGAAGGGAAAGCGTGACCGGGGGCTGGCATTATGGATGGCATTGGCAAAAAGATCCTTGCCCGTACCGCTTTCGCCCGTAATCAATACGGTTGTAAAAGGATGATTGGCAATCTGCCGGGCAAAAGACTTGAGCATTTCCATGCCTTTATCCTTGCTCACAATATCATCAAAAGTATATTTGGCGGTATAAAGGCTATCCACCTCATCCCGGTACATATTCAACTCGGAAAGAAGATTCTCCACCAAGTTTTTAGCATCCCATATGTCGGGAAAGACACTGTAGGCAAAGGCCCCAACCGTTTCCCCATCCTTGATAATTGGTATGGTGGAAGCAATCATGTTATGCCCGTTAACCTTCCAGTTGTATCCCACCATAGCCTTTCCTGTCGCTAAAATGGTAAACACCCGGGTATGGGGAGTAACTTCCTTTATGGGCTTTCCTACTACTTCTTCCTTGGTAAGATCCAAAACCTGCAAATAGGTTTCGCTTACCGAAAGAACTTTCCCCTTGCTATCAACGATTATGGCGGCCATAAATTGGTTCTGGGTGAACAAGCCCTCTAAAACACTGCCTATATTCACCTTTCATCCTCCTCTCTCCCGAAACAGCAGCAAGGTTTTACCTTTATCCTTAACACAAAACACATATTAACCTGTCATTCCCATCCTGTATATTTCAGTATACCAGTCTTGGCCGATGCTGAGAATCGCCCCGAAGCTACTCTACGCGAAGAATTGCGTCATAAGTAATTGCTTTGCCGCATAGAGAAACATAAGCAGAAATGGGAAGTGGGAATGCTTCCCACTTCCGCCATTTCAGTATTTCTATTCAGGGTTACTATGATATCTGCTTGCTAGAATTATGCTGTTATGTTTTCCTCTCTTGATTAAGAATTTTAAATCATCCGGATCTACTATGATATCTTGTTGCTGCGGCGCCAAATACCCTGGGCCTGGGCCGCCTGAATCAACTCATCCCTGAGCTGGGGATGGGCCAGGTTTATCAAACCTTCCGCCCTTTGCCATACCGACATTCCTTTCATGGCAAATTTCCCATACTCAGTAACAATATAATGGGCTACTGAACGAGGATCGGTTACAATAGCTCCTGTCTTCAAAGTGGGGACAATTTTGGACTCCAGCTTTCCTTCCCGCTCACTACAGGAAGGCAGGCAAATGAAGGATTTGCCTCCCCGGGATTCATAGGCCGCCAGGACAAAATCCAGTTGCCCACCGGTGCCGCTAATAATGCGGGTACCCACTGATTCAGCACAAACCTGCCCATAGAGGTCTACTTCAATAGCGTTGTTAATGGTTATCAGATTGTCATTTAAGGCAGCTATTGATGGCCGGTTGGTATAGTTTACCGGATAGCTGGCACAAAGAGGATTATTGTCAATAAAATCATAAAGCCGCTGGCTGCCCACAGCAAAGCCATAGACCATTTTCCCCGGATCAATATTTTTCTTCCGGCCGGTCAAACGCCCTGCCTCGTACATATGCACATAGGCATCAACCAACATTTCCGTGTGACAACCCAGGTCTTTCAAGTCGGACTCCGCAATCATTTTACCTACGGCATTGGGCATACCTCCGATACCTAATTGGACACAGCACTCGTCTTTCATTTCCTCGATAATATACTCTGCGGCTTTTTTATCTACTGCGGAAGAAGCAACATCTGGCAATTGGGGAAGAGGCGGATTATTACCTTCAACAATATAATCAATTTCCGAAATGTGAATAGATTCTTCATATCCCCCCAAACAGCGAGGAAGCTGGTTATTTACCTCCACGATAACTATTCTGGCCCGCTCACATACCGCCCTGGTGTGGGAATTCTGCGGTCCAAAATTGAAATATCCATGTTTATCCATGGGAGCTACCTGCAACATGGCTACCGCCAGGGGCTCAATGTGCTCACGGACATAACGCGGCAACTCCGAATACCTAATGGGGGAATAATATACCGCTCTCTCGCTGGCAATTTTGCGATCCATAGCGGAAAGATGCCAGGAATGCCAGACAAACGACTCTTCTTCCGGATCCACATCCATTACCCGGGGGCGCCTTAAAGTAAGCAGGGTCCAAATCTTTACATCCTTAAGTTCCTCTTTCCTCCTGGCCAGGGCTTCATCCAGCACCACCACCTGGCCACACATGGAACCATAATCAATCCAGTCTCCGGAATTAACCACTTTTACAGCCTCATCGGCCGATACTAATTTCTTGCGGTATTCATTTACATAATTCATATATAATTAATCACCTCCTGATGCATTGGAGTGATTTCTCCGGATTATTTTCATATGTCCGACATGTGACATGATAAAGGATGATATAGTCTCACATGAGGATGGTCCTTTTGTCACATGCATCACCAGCACAAGGTGCCGGATTTTTCAGAACCAGACTCCGCAGATAAACACAGATAAGATTTAATAATTATTTAAAGCTTATGGCTCAATCTTATTGCTTCTTTTCCAAAAACCGAGTTTTTCCGCTTCTTTAATCAACTCATCCCGGAACTGGGGATGGGCAATTTCTATGAGCCTTTCCGTTCGCTTCCAAACAGACTGGCACTTAAGCAAGGCCTTGCCATATTCGGTTACTACATAATGAGTCATTTGCCGGGAAACAGTGCAGGCCGCACCCGGGGTCAAAAAGGGTTTGATTTTGGATTGCAGCTGGCCACTCTTATCTTTGTAGGTGGATGAGGTGCAGAGAAAGCTCTTGCCGCCGGGAGAGTGATAGGCTCCCAGAACGAAATCCCACTGGCCCCCGGTTCCCGTAATCTGCCTTGGCCCCTGCATTTCCGAAGCTACTTGCCCGTAGAAGTCAATCTCCAGACAGCCATTGATGGAAATCACATTGGATAGTTGCGCTATAACATAAGGGTTATTGGTATAGTCTACCGAATAGGTTGCAATCATAGGATTATGATCCATGAACTCGTAAAGTTCTTGTGATCCCAGGGCAAAAGAACATACCATTTTTTTGCGGTCCAGTTCCTTTTTGGCACCGCTGATACACCCTTTTTTCCACATCTCATAATAGGCATCAGCCATCATCTCGGTGTGAACCCCCAGATCTCTTAATCCGGCTTCAGCAATTTTTTTACCCAGGTAGTTGGGCAGACCTCCTATTCCCAACTGGATGCAGCAACCATCATGAATATCTTCCAGAATGTACTCGGCAATCTTCATTTCTGCTTCGGTTGGTTCCAGGGGTGCCGGGTTAGCCATTAGCTCGTTTTCCCCTCTGACCACGAAATCAATTTCAGAAATATGGATATGGTTGCCATTTCCGCCATAGACATAAGGCATGTTTTCGTTTTCTTCAACGATAGCGATTTTGGCGTTTTCCAGAACAGCTTCACAATGCGAAGCATTTATGCCAAAATTGAAATAACCGTACTTGTCCATGGGGCAGACCCTCATCAGAGCTACATCCATTTCCACTTCACGCCGCCGGTAGTAGCCTGGTACTTCATGATATAACAGCGGGGAAAAACTGCAGATACCCTGATCAGCCAGCTTGGCGTCAAAGGCGCTGTAATGCCAGCTATCCCATTGAAAATGCTTCATAGTGGGATCGCTTTGCGGAACCTCGGGAAAAGGCGGGAGGGAAATACCGCTTCTGATATGAACATCATAGAGCTCATCCTTTCTCTTGGCCAGAGCTCTATCCAGGGCTTTGGGATAGCCGTTAAAGTACATGTAGTCCACCCAATCACCTGATTTAACTACCTTTACGGCCTCTTCCGGGGTACGGAACTTGGCTTTGTATTCGCTTTCAAACATCTGCAACTCCTCCTTTATTTTCGATAATCAAGTAACGATGACTTTATAACGACAGCGTATATTACCTTGAATCTTGATTGGATAAACTTCTCCCTATTGGCGTGGTAATTGCTTTAAAAAGAGAAGTAACGGAAGTATATCCAAGTACTAATGTGATAAGCTAAAATATTCTCTTTTTCACTCCGCCTTCGGATAACTCCCGTTGCTTAAAGAAAGAATATATTATAAGGGGATTACTTTCCCTCCCGGGAAGTCAGTGTTTTTATGGAGCAGGTAGAAACAAAGCTGGCACATATGGCCGGGCTTCCACCCCTATCCTCTCATTTTCATTCTTATCATACCATCGTTACTGTGCCGTGTTTGCAAGATTTTTTTATCCTCATACTTATCCCTTAACCCTTAAATACATCACCAGCAATTACTATCTTCTGAATCTGGGCCGTTCCTTCAAATATCTGGAATATCTTGGCATCGCGGAAATATTTCTCTGCCAGGTAATCTTTAGTATAGCCATAGCCGCCATAAACCTGAACCGCATCGGTACTGACTTTCATAGCGGCCTCTCCTCCCCAGTACTTGGCCAGGGAAGCCATCTTGGTGTAGGGAAGCCCCAAATCCTGATTGCTGGCTGCTTTCTGGTAGAGCAAGCGTGCGGTTTCACAGAGTACGGCCATTTCCGCGATAATAAACTGAATACCTTGAAAGCTGGCTATGGGTTTGCCAAACTGCTGGCGTTCCTGGGCATACTTGACCGCGCACTCAAAAGCCCCCTGAGCAACACCGGTTGCCATGGCCCCCACTACGGCACGGGAAATGTCCAGGGTCTTCATTGCAATTTTAAAGCCATCCCCTTCTTTGCCCAGAAGGTTTTGGGCGGGTACCCGCACATCTTCGAATATCACCTGGGTGGTATTCGAACTCCTGATTCCTAATTTGTTTTCCGGCGGACTGATACTGATTCCAGGGCTATCCCTATCCACCATAAAGGCGCACATTCCCTTGTAACCCATTTTCTTGTCCAGAGTGGTAAAAACGGTATATAGATTGGCTACCCCGCCGTTGCTGATAAACTGCTTGGTGCCATTTAGAATATAATAGTCACCATCTTTGACACAACGGGTGGAAATCCCTCCGGCATCAGAACCGGCACCTGGTTCGGTCAGGCAGAATGCGGTTAAGGCTCCTTCCATCATGCGGCCATAAAACCACTTTTTTTGTTCATCGCTGGCAGCCACATAAACCGGATCGGGGCCCAGCAAGGTACTGGCAGCCAGGGTGGTTCCCAGCCCAGCATCACCGCGGCAGATTTCTTCAGATATGATGCACTGCCCCAGGTGGTCTATCCCTGGTCCGCCATATTCAGCCGGTACTCCGCAGGTCATAAGCCCCAATTCTTGCAGTTTTTTGACTGTATCCCAGGGGAAAGTATGATGTTCATCCCATTCCTGACAATAAGGCAATATTTCATTATCGGCAAAATCCCGCGCCATCTTCCGAATCATTTCTTGTTCTTCACTCAAACGAAAATCCATTCTTTCTCCTCCTCCCGATTTATATAAATTTTGATAATATAATCTTCAGTGCCTCATTAGGGTAGCAGTCTTCGCATTCTGCTCCCGTCTGGCTTATACATCTCTGCTCCACAATGAAGCCATGGCCATGCCGCCGCCGACGCATAGCGAGGCCCCGCCCAGGGTCTTACCCTGTTTTTCCAGCTCATAATACATGGATACAATAATTCGCAGTCCGGTGCATCCTACCGGGTGACCCAGAGCAATACCGGAACCATTGATGTTGCACTTATTCATATCCAGCTCAATTCCTGATTCTTCTTTCAGCATCCGGCCCACTCCCAGGAACTGAGCGGCAAAAGCTTCGTTAATCTCCCAGTAATCTACATCCTCAAATTTAATCCCGGCCTGTTTTAAACACTTGGGAATGGCTACCGCCGGCCCCAGGCCCATCACCGGAGGTTCAACTCCTTCACCGCAAATGTTTACCAGCTTCATCAAAGGTTTAAGCCCCAGTTCCTTGGCTTTAGCCCGGGACATAACTATGGCTGCAGCGGCACCGTCATTGATTCCCGAGGCATTGGCCGCGGTTACCACCCCGCCTTTTTTAAAAGCCGGAGGCAATTTGGCCATGGTTTCGAGACTGGCATCAGGTATCATGTGTTCATCAGTTTCATAGAACTTGCTGCCTTTTTTGCTCTTGATTTCCACCGGGACTATCTCCCGTTTGAATGTACCATCCTTTACCGCCCGGGTAGCTCGTTGATGGCTCAGTAAAGCCAGTTGGTCGCATTCTTCCCGGGTAATCCCGTATTTCTCGGCCACATTTTCCGCAGTAAGTCCCATATGCCCGGGTACCTGTTCATCTATAAGACCATCATAAAGCATAACATCCTCCAAGCTGCCCGATCCTAACCGGTAACCCATTCTTCCTTTGGGTACCAGGTAGGGACAGTTGGTCATGCTTTCCGCACCTACTACCAGCGCTATTTCGGTTTTACCCAGCATAATGTTATGGCAAGCTATTTCCAAAGCCCGCATGGCCGAAGTGCAGTTCTGATTCACATTTACCGCACCGCTCCGGGCGGGAAGCCCCAACCTGATGGATACCTGCCTGGCGGGCAAAGAACCGCAGCCATGGGGAAATACTTGCCCTACGCATATTTCATCGATTATATCAGCCGTTATGCCTGCCCGAGCGATGGCTTCCCGGCCCACAGTAAGGGAAAGCTCCCGGGAGGATACACCTTTAAGGCTGCCCATAAACCTGCCTATGGCCGTACGGCAGGCGCTAACCATTACGACTTCGTTTAGTTCCATTTGACAACTCTCCTTTTTTATTCTTATTTATTTGCCTTTAAATTCCGGCTTGCGCTTTTGCAGGAAGGCATTCATTCCTTCCTTCTGGTCTTCAGTGGAAAAAAGAAACGACCATAGCTTTTGCTCAAACACGAGACCGGAAGGCAGGTCTACATTTTCGGCATAATTCAAACACTTCTTGGCTGTCCGCAGGGCTACAGGCGAGCGAGAAGCAAAAGTACGAGCCATTTTCCGTGCTTCTTCCATCAGCTTTTCCCGGGGTAGCACCATGGTCACCAGGCCAATCTTAAAAGCGGTATCGCTATCAATGGGGCTGCCGGTAAACAATAAGTGACGGGCCCAGCCCATGCCAACTATCCGTGTCAACCTCTGGCTGGCTCCGGCTCCGGGCATTATGCCCAGGTTGATCTCCGGCAAACCGAAACGGCTCCCTTCAGCCGCCAGGCGGATGTCACATGCCAAAGCCAGTTCACAGCCCCCTCCCAGGGCCAGGCCAGCAATAGCAGCTATAACCGGCTTGTCACAATTGGCTATTTTGTCAAAAGCCTGGTGAACCAGTGCCACAAAAGACTCGGCCTGCAGGGTGTTAAGCCCTGAAATATAAGCAATGTCTCCGCCGGCAGCAAAAACCTTCTCTCCCCCGGTAACTATCAGAGCCCTCACTTCGTCATCAACCGCAATCTCATCCATTAAGACAGATAGTTCCAGCATCATCTGATCATTGATTCCATTCATGGTTTCCGGGCGGTTCAAGGTTATAATTCCTACCCCCGCTTCTTTCTGAAACAGCAGAGTTTTGAGCTCCATAATGTTTCTCCCCTTTTTTCCGTTTTATTTATAGTCGTAAAAGCCTTTTCCGGTCTTTACTCCCAGATGCCCGGCCCGTACCTTCTGTTTTAGAGCCAAGGAAGGCCGGTACTTGGAATCACCGAATTCCTGCCAGAAATACTCGCAAACCATAAGTAAAACATCAATTCCCACCAGGTCACACAAGGCCAAAGGTCCCATGGGCATATTAGCCCCCAGTTTCATAGCTTTGTCTATTTCCTCCGCCGAAGCTACTCCGTCCTGGAAAGCCATAGCCGCCTCATTAATATAGGGAACCAGGATACGGTTGACTATAAAGCCAGGAAACTCCCGCGCCAGAACCGGTTCTTTCTTTAATTTCTTGCATAGTTCCACTATGGCAGACGATACCGCTTCACTACTCTCAGCTCCGGGAATTACCTCCACCAATTTCATAACCGGAACCGGGTTGAAAAAATGCATGCCAACAACCCGATCCGGCCTGCCGGTAGCAGCAGCTATTTCCGTAATGCTAAGAGCCGAGGTATTGGAAGCCAGGATAGTGTTTTTCGGACAAATCTCATCCAGTCCTTTGAATACCGTTTTCTTAACCTCGATTTTTTCTACTATCGCCTCGATTACCACATCACAATCTTTAAAATCAGCCATACTATTGCCGGTGGCCAGATATCCCTCTCTCTTTTGCATTTCGCTTTCGTCCAATTTGCCTTTTTCCACGGCCTTTTTCCAGGCCTTCTTGATACCCTTCAAAGCCTTTTCAATTATCGCGGTTTCAATATCCACCAGAATTACCGAAAAACCCGCTTCAGCAGCGACCTGAGCTATTCCTGCTCCCATGGTACCTGCTCCCAGGACGCCAATTTTCTTGATTTCCATTACTCTACCCCCTTACTTTCTTGCTTTTGTTTGAACATCTTAGAGCTTTCTTCGCCTCCTCTCCCTGGTTCTTCATTGGCTGATTGTCACAAAACTACTTTTTCTACCGCTTGTTAAATACTATAAGCAAATACCATGCCAAGATCCTTTCATATAGCTTAAGCCTGCAATAATAGGGGGTTTACGAGGTAGCTCAAATTAAAGCAGGAGGGTGAGCATTTGGCATTTCGGCCAAATGCTCACCCTCCTACTGGAGCTCTATAATGCTAGAATATGCCTCGGGGAAGGGTTTTGGCCCTTTGGCCAGAACCTAATGTGCTATTCTACGCTGCGTGAAAACCTGAAAAAATACTGTGATGCGGCTAATCAAAATTTTGAACCAATCG
>NZ_DCEA01000031.1:15746-16275 GCF_002316705.1 Syntrophomonas sp. UBA1041 | reverse complement strand
AATCAAAATTTTGAACCAATCATTGTTACCAGAAAAACGGCGGTAATGTAGTGTTAATCTCTGAAGGTGAATATAATAATCTTCTGGAAAATCTCTACATTAGGAGCGACCCGGAATATTATAATAAGCTATTGAAGTCGATTGAAGAATTGAAATCAGGAAAAACGCTTCGCCCGGAGCTTGCCGATGAATAAAGTTTTCACACATACAGCCTGGAAGAATACCGGTACTGGCAGAAAGAAAATCGCAAAATGACAAGCCGTATTAATGAATTAATTAGAGACATTGAACCAATGGAAACACGGGTATCGGGAAACCGGAAGCGTTAAGACATGAATTGTCCGGGTACTGGAGCAGAAGAATCAATAATGAGCATAGATTGATATACTCCATTGAAGGGAACAATATTAATATTATTTCTTGCCGGGGGCATTATTAAGAGGCGATGCACACAATGCGATGGGCCTTTAGAGCTATCCCAGCAGGCGCCCCCCTGCTGGCGATCAGGATGCAACACCCGGCGAAGGCG
>NZ_DCEA01000031.1:8288-15574 GCF_002316705.1 Syntrophomonas sp. UBA1041 | reverse complement strand
GGATGCAACACCCGGCGAAGGCGAGCAGTCGAGAGGGAGCAAGCGGCAGGAGATCGCGAGAGTGTTCACCCTTCGCGTACGCCTATGCTCCCTCCGGTCGCTATTAAAGGCTGATTTCAAACGAGGCCGAAACTAGTACCTAAAGCTGGATGTCGAACGGACAGCTGTTGTTTGGATGAATGCAAAATTGTAGAAGCAGAACGCTATGACGGTTATTTTTATTCCCTGTACAAGCTAAGATATTTAATAATATAATTGATCAAAATAAAGAATTAATAAATGAAATTAACGAATTAAAAGACGAAAAAAACCAACTTCAAAAAGAAATTAAAAAACTTTATGCTGAAATAAAAAACTCTACAGAATAATTTTTTATAATATATATTGCAATCCTTTACCATATATATTATTATTGAAGCAGGCGAAGGCCATAGTTTGATGTTTAGCTGAAGAGCAAATTTTGATATGAAAAGCAAACTGTACGGTTTGCTTTTCATATTTTATGCATATAATTTTATAAATATTGCATAATCTATAATTAGGCGTAGGCCAAATTATTGAAGTTTAGCCAAAGGGCAAAAGGAACAAGCTCATGCAGAGTTTGTTCCTTATTGTTTTTTCTATTTGCTCTGTTTGCCCTTAACCGGGTGACAACGGGCCAGGGAATATGAGGAAGCCCAACTGGTGGCCAAAGGCTTACGCAACAATAAAACCGCAGAAAAGTTGGTGATTGGTGATAACGGAAAGCACGGTGCGTGCCCCTTTGAGGGCGATATTTCAAAAACTGGATATTGACCGCCGCACCCGCCTGGCGGAAAAACTGAATAAATTTTTTCAAATCATCTTATCTTATCCACTCCCGCCATTTCACCCCATCGCTACTGATTTCTGCCCTGCCAGTTACCACATTCTCGCGATAGAACAGCCAGGTAACTCCGTCATCGAAACTGGCCAGTTCTTGACCGGTGTCAGGATCGCTGCGCATATAAAAATACTTATTATTGCAAAATTCTGAGTATTTTGGCTCTTGTATAGTTGCAATAAGGTCTTTCCAGGTAACTCCATCGGCGCTAACTTCAATTTTCTTGGATTTCGGGTTATTGCGTGTCCACAGCCAGGTTGAGCCATCATCGAAACTCACTTGATTTTTGCCAGTTTCCCGATCAATTCGTTTGTAATAATATTTTCCGATAACCACACAATGAACCGGATGGACCGGCACACCATCTATTTCTGTTTTATGCTGCTCATCCGAATAATAAACTTTTCTCATTTCAGAAGAAGAACTATTGCCATCGTTGTTTGAAGCAGGCTCAGCAATTGCTTCGCCATCATTTACCGGAGTTTTTTCAGACGCCGGTGATGGAGATGCCGAGTTCAACTCCTCAGTATTTTCTGGCAGATAAGAATTTTGGCCGACCGTTGCTTTTGAGCTTGCAAACCCGACAGTAACGCCGGCTATAAGCAAAACAGCAACAATGATTACCGGTACAGAATACTTTTTGATTTTCATAATCGCAATTATCCTTTCTTCAATGGCAATTTTGCTGAAATTATTGCACAACGGGATCAAGCGGCTTTTCTTTTCTTCAAGTCCAATAAGCGCCAGTGCATAAGTTGATTTAGCAGTATCCCCAAACGCCCGCACCACGGACTCGTCACAAGCGAGTTCGATATCCCGGTTTGCCAGCATATACATTACCCACACCAGGGGATTAAACCAATGGATGCATACGGCGGATGTAATCAACAGTTTTGCCAGCGCGTCAAGGCGTCTGATATGTACATACTCGTGGGTCAGTATATACTGCAGTGTCGTTGCATCCGTCCAATCCGTTGCTTTGGGTAAAAGAACCACTGGATGCAATACCCCGTAAGTTAGGGGAGCTTTTATTCTGTCGCTTTGCCTGATTCGAACCGTCCGCCGCAAGGGATGTCGTTGCTGCCAGCGGTTTATAAAGTCGTTCTCGACCGGCAAGGCGGTTTGAAATTCTCGGCGGCATTTGATATAGCTAAGCAAGAAAAATATAGTGCAGATACAAATGCCCGCTATCCAGATTATGGTTAGGGGCGACATGTATATGGATATAGTTGAAGTATCAGTAGCAGCAAGTTTCGCCATATCAAGTATTTCCATAGCAGGCGTGCCAGTTAAAACAGCAGGTGCGGGGATATACGCCGTTTCCGCAGTAGTCGCCCGTCTTAGCATGTCAACGCCGGTATAAAAGCTTAGACGCGACGGAATAGAAAATGGAATCAGCAGACGGCAGATTACAACGCTCCATAGGACCAGAAACGTCTTTTTGGGCAGCCGGTGAAGGGCCAACGCGCGGATGATAATTACTGCCATAATCAGGAACGCTGCGGAAAAACTCATCTGAAATATATCCATTCAGGCCACCTCACTTCAAATTGTTGATTATCTGCTTCAGCCTCTCTATCTCCTCCGGGGACAGGTTTTTTCTGCTTAGAAGAGAAGCAAAAAGCAAGTCGGCGGAACCATCAAACACCTTGTTGATCAGTTCAGTTGTTTCCTGTTCCTGTACCTTCTCCTTGGCAATCAAAGCATGGCACATAAAATTAGGCTCGCTACGCTTAATTGCGCCTTTGGCAATACACCTTTTAATAAGGGTGTAAGTCGTATTCACATTCCAGCCAACCTGTTTGTTAAGAATATCGGAAATTTTCTTGGCTGTCGTATCGCCTTCCCGCCAAAGGACATCCATAATTTTTAATTCAGAATCGAACAGTTTTATTTCCATACATGAACCCCCTACCGCTTTAGTATTTTTTACGATATACTCATACTACTGCAGTCGTATGGAATAGTCAATACTACTATAGTAGTTTTTCTGAAAATATGCAAAAAGTCTTGACTCAGCAAGAAGGCATACTCATTATCCACATGCCTAATCGTCTTAAGCGAAGATTGTCTGATTGGTTTTTTACATGGAGAACCACTAGCGTTGAATTACGGGAAGCCCCGCTATATCCCACCAAGAGAAGAACTCTTAAAATATTCCGACTGAGGTCATTTAATCGGCAGAAACGATCCCTGTCTTATCTTCCACAACACTTTTTATACTTTTTGCCATAAATTTTATTTCTTGATTTATAATATTTAATTATATATAAAATAACTATTAATATTGACACATTGTCCGATTATTCCTATAATACTTAAGAAGTATTGGGCGAGATGGTGTATTTTTATGAATTATGTCGGCATTGACATTGGATCAACCGCCGCTAAAACGATTGTTTTTAACGGGGAAAAGGTAATTGCTTCTTTCATTATGCCTACCGGTTGGAGCAGTAAGGAAACTGCCGTACGTATAAAAGGCCAATTGGAATCTTTGGGGTTTAATGTGGAATCCGCAGATATAAAAACGATCGCCACCGGTTATGGACGCATTTCGGTTGAATATGCAGATATGGTTTTGACAGAAATCACCTGTCATGGCAAAGGTGGTTACCATTTGTTTTCTCAGGACGGCGTAATCATTGACGTGGGAGGTCAGGATACCAAGGTTATTACCATAAAACATGGGACGGTATCCAGCTTCTTGATGAATGATAAATGCTCAGCCGGCACTGGCAAGTTTATTGAGATTATGGCCAATCGTCTGGCAGTTGATATTGACGAGCTTTTCAGCTTGGCTGAAGGCGGTACGCCTATTCCGATTAGTTCCATGTGTACGGTCTTTGCTGAGTCGGAAATCATTAGTCATATTGGAGCTGGACAGTCAAAAACAGATTTGGCCGCTGGTATTGTCCAATCTGTAGTATCCCGGGTAGCTCTACTGGTGGAACGGCACGATATAAAGGGTATCTGTATTTTAACTGGGGGATTAAGTCATAACCAATACTTCAGGAAACAACTTGGCGAGAAGCTAGGCCGAGAGGTTCATACTCATGATCTGGGTAAATATGCCGGCGCGTTGGGAGCAGCGCTTATAGCGGCAGATAAATTCAAGCATTAAGCGAGGCAGTACGATGTTAAATCTACCTGAAAATTTTAAAAGCTATTCTGAAGCCCGCCAAGAAGGTTTTATACGCTTAAAAGGATTAAAGGAATCAGGCAAAAAGGTGGTAGGAGTGTTTTGCTCTTATACTCCCACTGAGCTAATTCTGGCGGCTGATGCGGTTCCCGTTGGCTTATGCGGAGCCAGTGAGGACCCCATATCCTATGCAGAAAAAACCCTACCCAAGAACCTGTGCCCGCTTATAAAATCCAGTTATGGTTTTGCTGCCTCCGATACGTGCCCCTATTTCTATTTCTCGGATTTGGTAGTAGGAGAAACAACCTGCGATGGTAAAAAGAAAATGTTTGAATGGATGAATGAAATCAAACCCACCCATGTTATGCAGCTGCCTCCAGGGCGCACCAGCGGTACCGCACTGGCTACCTGGCACAGCGAGATGCAGCGGCTAAAAGATGTTCTGTCCCGGACATTGCAGGTCGAGATCACCGATGATGATCTGCGCCAGGCCATTCATCTTAAGAATCGGGAAAGGAAGGCCATTCTTGATTTTTATGATATAGGCAGTCTAAAGCCCACCCCTCTTTCCGGATATGAAATCAACACCCTGATCGATAACAACACTTTTCTGTTTGATACCGAAGAAAAGATCGCTATATTGGAAAAACGAACAGCTGAGTTACGAGAGGATTATGAGAAAAACTTTAAGGGAAAACCCTCCCGTCCGCGGATCTTGATTACCGGTTGCCCTACCGGAGGTGTACGGGAAAAGATCATCCGCCGGATCGAAGAACTAGGAGCCAACATTGTGGGCTTTGAAAACTGCTCGGGGCCGCGGGAACAAAAGGATCTGGTGGACGAAAACAAAGACCCCTTGCTGGCTCTGGCCGAAAAATACCTGCGAGTAAATTGTTCGGTAATGAGTCCAAATCCCCAACGTATCGAGGCAATGGATGAAATGATCGAAAACTACCAGGTGGACGGCGTGATCGAGGTGATCCTTCAGGCCTGCCATACCTTTGCCATTGAATCGAGTCGGATAAAAAAGTTCGTAACCGAGCAAAAGCACCTGCCCTATCTTTGCCTGGAAACCGATTATTCTCAGGGCGACACCGGTCAAATAGATACCCGGATCAGCGCTTTTTTAGAGATACTTGCGTAGTTGAAAACCAGATACATGAAGAAACGTAACTTGGTGGGGTCTATGCCCTGGTGGGTGAAAACGGTGCGGGCAAGTCTACTCTCATCAAGATTATTGCAGGTGTTGAAAAACCCGATCCGGGTCAATCACTATTTATTGGCCCGGCTTCAGGTTAAGAGCAATTTAATGGCAAGACTAAAACTTGATCCCCCAAACTGTGTTATCCTTTAGTCTATTAACCGTTCTCTTCATGCAATTATGCCCGATGAATCTGCTGCCTTCTGATTTGTTCAATAATTCAGCTATAGCCTGGCCATAGGTTTGGTTAGAACTCACCTCAATCGGAAATGATTTAACAAAACCATGTTTCTCCAGAGATACCGAGGTCTTGCCACAGATATGGACCATACAACCATCCAACTCATTACTTGTCTGGAGGCGCTTTAAAAGATTCAGGCTGGTAATACCTGCAATATCCTTGTATATTCTGGGTCCAACCATGTCGGCGGTACCGACCGCATCGGCATAGGATATTATTTTTACGCCCCTTTTGATTGCCTTAAGGATATAGCGCAGAATGTTTTCCTCTATTATCCTTAGTACATCGTCTATCCGTTCCCGGTTTTTCTTTATAGCTTTATAAAAAACCATGGGGTCGAGAAGGGAAGTTATGAGAGTAAAGGGCCCGCTCACATTAAGAGCCACTACCTCCCCGCTTTGAGTCAATGTTTCTACTGCATCAAGCACTGATTTAATTCGGCCGGAGTTAAAATCCACCATTTCCAGTTCTTTAAGCTGCTCGATGCTTTCATAAGAATATGAGCTGATTCTAGGGCCTGAGTCTGCATTGCCGAGATTCACCCGGGCGCCGAGCGCTTCGGCCTCCACCGTCAGACAAAACGGCAGCATGCAGATACTATTTTGTTTATTAAGCTTGATCGCCAGAGCCAGCCGCGCCATTTCCTGACTGTCATTATGAAGATCAGGAAAATAAAATCCTCCCTGTTCCACAATCTCCCGGGGTATTTCCAGTTCATCGCGGCCTGCGCAGACAAAATTAATACCGCTGATACTCACAAAGCTACCTCCCCATCTCCGAACCAGATACCTGCCAGCCTATCCCGGTTAAGATTGCTCCCGATTATGCATACCCGGCTTGAGTTGCCCAGGCAGTTTTCATTGATAGTATATCCTCCGTTGATATAACTGAATTCCAAAGAACCGTCATCACCCTCGACAAATCCTTTGGCTCTTACAATCCTTCCCAACTGCTGGTTCTGCAGATTATCTAGAATATTTTGCAGGTCTTCCCGGTTAATTCGTTTCGGGGCTGTGAGACTATAGCTTTGCAAATCTCCCGATAAAATGCCTGTTGCGACACCAACCGTGATGTTTTTTTCGGGATCAAATACGGTATTGGTTAACTCCCAGTAATCAAGCTCGCTGAACTGCCCCCAGTCCCTGGCCATAATATCGGCCCGGGGATTGATGGTTCGCAGCGACTTTATTATCACGTCGAGATTGTCTTCCCGCATAAGCTGGACTTTGCTCAACACGATAATTCCTGCATGGGCAATCTGATTCTTATAGAACAGGCCGAATTCCTCCACCAGCACCAGATACTCAAGCGCGTCCACTACCACTAATGGCATGGTCAGGCTGTATTTGTCAGTAATATCCTTTCGTTTAAACAAAGCGGTAATCTCACTGAGCATTCCTATTCCGGTGGGCTCTATGAATATGTGTTCGGGATGGTAGTCTTCTAGCACGGATAAAAGCATGGCCTCAAAGTTGGCTTTCATACTACAGCAGATGCAACCCTGCGCCATTTCCACCACATCGTAGTTTTCGCGCTGCAAAACTTCACCATCGATGCCCACTTCGCCAAATTCGTTCTCGATAATAACCTTATTACCCTCAACGAAAGCAAGTAAATTTAACAATAGTGTAGTCTTTCCCGCTCCGAGAAAGCCTGAGATGATATGTACCCGGGTCATACATTAACTCCTTTAGGTATCTATTCTTTGGCCGGAAACTTCATATTCTCCACAAACATCTTTTCGAATCCTGGACAAGATTCGAGTTCTATGTAGTCAACCTTTTGAGCTGTTTCCTCCATACGGCAACGAGTGCTCTGTGACAGTAATGCCATAACCGCACCG
>NZ_DCEA01000031.1:7314-8162 GCF_002316705.1 Syntrophomonas sp. UBA1041 | reverse complement strand
CAGTAATGCCATAACCGCACCGGCCTTGGATGTGTTGCCGACAAATGTTATGCGGTCGCACCAACTTTCAGGAAAAAACCCCAGGCGAATCAGGCTGCTTGGTTTAAGATAAGCGCCAAATGCCCCGGCAACGTAAACTTTATTCACATAAGTTTCATCCAGGCCGTTCTCGGTCATCAGGGTTTTAATGCCCGTAACTATGGCACTTTTAGCCAATTGCACCTGCCTGATGTCAGCCTGGCTGACAAATATCCCGTTGGGGCAATTAAATGAAGACGGCATCAGCCAAAATCCGCCGGGGGTACATCGCGGCCTAAATCGTATATCTCAAAATCCGCTACTTCCAACATTAGCTTGACCAGGTTCTTCCCTATATCATGGGTGTCTCCTTCAACCACCCCGATAACCACCTTGTGTTTGTCTTCCGCGCTGCTGCGTTGGATATGGGGGCTTAGGATATCCAAACCCGTATACATGGCATCGGAGCATAACAGCAATTCCGGTACAAAATACTCTTCCTGCTCATATAGCAGCCCGGCCTGGTTCATTCCCACAACCAGCCCCTGATTGATAGCATTCAATGCATCGACATGATTATCCAAAGCTTCATGGGAAGCCTCTAGCGTTAAATCTTCGTCCATTTCCCTAACCCCTTCAGCCAGGCGATCCAATATTATTTGTCGATCAGCCAATATCTACACCTCCATATGTAATTAAATAAAATTATCCGGGTTTAATGGATATCGCCCATATTTACGAGCGGCATTCATAAAACACATAAAATTATCGGCTGTAGTTCCCAGTGGCACCTGGCAACCGACCGCCAGAATAAAGCCTTTAGGGCTATC
>NZ_DCEA01000031.1:5977-7174 GCF_002316705.1 Syntrophomonas sp. UBA1041 | reverse complement strand
CCTTTAGGGCTATCATAGGCCTTGCGCAGGCATTCCTTAACTTCGGCCTCGATCTGTTGATGGCTTCCTTTCATAATGGTATCAATCGGTTTAACATTGCCCATAATACAGACCCGGTACCCCACCACCTTTTTGGCTTCAGCCAAATCGATAACATTGTCCAGGCTGAGGGTTGGCGCTCCGGTATCGGCCATATCCGACCAAATAGGAGTTGAATCACCACAAATATGCAGCATTGGGCCTTTGCCGGTCCGTTCTATTACCCGATCTGACAGTTTAGAAAGGTAAGGTTTGGCAAATTCTCTAAACTGTTTAACACTTAGCAGGCTTCCCGATGCGGTCGGGTCGCCAATACTTATGCTACAGCCCATATCCATTACTGCATCTATATAATTCAAGGTAGTATTAGTAACCAGTTGTAGCAGACGATGAGCCATCTCCGGATTACGCCGCAAGTCCTTCAGAAAATTCTCGGTTCCTCTGACTAATGCGGCAGTGGTAAATGGTCCCCCGACACTACTACCTATTGGAACTTCATCCCCGATGGCATCTTTGATCATGGCCAGGGCTTCTAAATAGATAGGCAACTTTCCATCCTTATGAGGATCAGCGGGTTCCAGCTTATCAAAATCATCCCAGTTTTTCAGAACAGGATTGGCCACGAAGGGTATATTGTCTTCCGGATATTTTAGTTCGGTTCCCATGGCTTCGGCCAGGGCCAGGAATCCTGGGCCGACCCCGGCACCGTCATGACCGAACATCTTATATGTAACCGTTTCCACTCTAGCCATCAATTTAGCGGAATGACGGTACTTTGATACCGTGGTTCCGATAAAATGGCAGGCAGTTTCACCGCTAAAACTGCTGCAGGGAATCCGGTCATACGGCTTGCCTGCGGCAAAAGCGGCCATTCTTTCGAGCGGTGTCATTTCATCATTGGGGACAGCATTCATAAAACAACCTCCCGAATCATTATTTTTAAATTTTTTATTGCTTATTATAAGTAATTTTAATTTAAATGATAACTTCTCTTTAAATTCAATGCAACTATTATTTATATTTACTATACTCATTTTGAATACTTAAGAATGTTAAATAGTCTTAAATTCAAAGTTTGACTCTACTGCAAAAACCCCTCTTGTTGCATAATGGTTGCATAAATATACAAAGCGCCGGCGAAGCCTGATTCGGAACGAC
>NZ_DCEA01000031.1:4520-5780 GCF_002316705.1 Syntrophomonas sp. UBA1041 | reverse complement strand
ATATTAATAACTTTTTGCAGTGGAGTCAAACTTAAATAAAATAAGCCCTTGCCTACTATAACCATAACCAGGCTATCTTCTGCTAGAATTTTTATCGTATCAAAAACTCGTGCTGATGGAATATTTCTTCCGTTTGCGGGCTAAACTCTATGATCTGTAACAAACTCATATCCGGGGTAATTATGGTCATTTTGATCCTCCATTTATTTGATCATAACAACATTTATGGCTTTGATCAGAGCGGTGGCTTCATTTCCCACTTTAAACCCAGCTTCCTTAAGCGAATCTGTGGTCATCACCGAGGTGATCTGGTTATCCCCTACTTGAATAACTACCTCTGACATGATGTCACCTTCTTTAATTTCGACTACTGTTCCGGTCAGTTGGTTGCGAACCCCAGCTTTCATACGTTTCACCCCTTTCTGGCTCAATAATATTCTGATATCTTTTTTTCAGCTTCCGGCAATTCTTCCTGATATGGCTTAACTAAATTTGTTTTCATTCTTAATATTTATGATTAAAGCCAAAGCAATGGTTCCATAAGCTACAAAACTCCGAAAGTATTCGCCCAGTGCAGCATTGTTAAATAGATTCTGTCCTGCCTGGGGCGAAACAATAAAAAGAGTGTGAAATAAAAAAATCCCCATTAGTGCATGTCTGATTCTGGCCTTCTTGATACTCGCTCCACCGGCCAGAAGCGCTGCGCAGGAAATAATATCCGCATTCATATGAGCGGTATAGACATCAAACATCCCAATATTCTGTAGGTAGGCCAGTTGCCCGAACGCAGCCAGAATGGTTGATAGGATCATTACTTTTATTCTAATCATATTAGTATTAATTCCCAGGATTTCACTGGTTTGTATATCGGAGCCTACCGCTTTGACTTCCTGCCCAAAACGGGTGTGTAAAATATAAAATATAATTGCAGCGAACAGAAGCACTATAATTATCATGAATAGTGGTATTTCCAGTTCGCCAATTTTAAACAGTCCTAATTTGTCAATGGTATTGCGATACATTCCCAAATCAACTGTATTTCTTACCCCTATTCCCCGCGTAAGTATTATCTCTTTGTTTGCTACCGGAATAAATGTCCCGAAGCCCACCAAAAAAATTAATTGATAAATGCTGTTAAACAAAAACCCTATAATAATCGTAGTGATCATTTCTTTTCCTTTTACCCTATTTAAAATACGACCTATAACATATCCCAATACAAGCGATAATAATACTCCGATAATAATTGCCAGTAGGGAA
>NZ_DCEA01000031.1:4061-4310 GCF_002316705.1 Syntrophomonas sp. UBA1041 | reverse complement strand
ATACCAGCCACTATCGGAATAATAAGTGATAATACCAATATGCCGTCTCTGATAAACCTGGTTACCACCTGATTAAATACAAAACTACCGGTTAGCCCGGAAAATTGCCATGCAAAATAGGAAAGGATTATGAATATTGCCGGAACCATATACTCACTATCTAACAGTCTGCTTGCTTCCTCTTTTATCCTCAACTGTAGATCCCCCGCCTTTCTCTTACCAGTAATGCATATAGAATAATGCCATAGG
>NZ_DCEA01000031.1:0-3942 GCF_002316705.1 Syntrophomonas sp. UBA1041 | reverse complement strand
CATATAGAATAATGCCATAGGTAATGAAAGTTCTTAAAATTTCCGTCAACTCCGGCACCAGTATTTCATTGGCAATAGGAACGCTCAGTAAATACATGGACTGCAGCAAATAGGTACCTAAAATCGCTTCGAATATAAAAGTTTTTTTGCCGGTGCTGCCACCTATTAGTATTGCGGAAACAGCAGGGAAAGCCATTGACAGGGGTTCATCATAAAGTTGAATGAAGCCGTAGCTTTGAGCATATATACAAATCCCAAAACCGGCAATAATTGTGGAAATAATAATGGCAATCAGACGGGTTTGGGATATATTTATCCCGGACAGTTTTGCAAACGCCTCGTTTTCGCCCACAGCAATAGTTGCCCGGCCGATTTTAGTCCGAAAATACAAATACAAAAACAAACAAATAATTGCAAAAACGGCGATTAAACCTACCGGTATTTCAATATTACCAATGCTTATCAAGCCATAGTTATCTAAAATGTGGTTAAAATAATTTTCCAGACTGATTTTTGGTCTTAGGCCTTGTCCGCCTATGGGATAAAGCATTTCGCGGTTTTGGAAGGGGGCCAGTGTCCAAAAATAGTTCATAAGCGGAATAAAAGAGAATCCGATAAAGATACCTGCTATTTCTTCCCTGCCTTTTACTCTGTTTAAAATCAAGCCGTATATCCAACCCAGCAGTGTACAAATCATCAGAGTAAACAATATCGACATAAAAAATCCATAAAATCCGGTCATTCTAAAATTAACTGCCAGGCACATACCTACCAGGCCGCCAATAATGCCTACTGGAAGACCGAAATTCATTCCGGCTCCCACATTAAGCATGGGTATAAGTGAAAGCACCAGCACACCATTCATGACAAGCTTGACCATGGATTCGTTCATCAGAACAAATAAATCCATATGCAAAATATACGAAAGACCAATTAACAGTATTAAAAAAGCAGAAATAATGATTTGGGGCGGTTTTATTCTATAATTTTTCACAGTCTACCCCTTCTTCCCCGGATAACACTAATCCAAAATCTACATCAGAGGAATCAGGGGATAATATTTTAAATATTTTTCCTTCAACCATGACCGCAATTCGATCACATACCCGTTTCAATTCATCTAATTCACTGGAGGCAATAATTATGGTTGTATTTCTGCTGCGATTGATCTCTATCAACATATTCAATATTTTTTCCTTGGCCGAGATGTCAATGCCTCGTGTTGGCTCTGCTACAAACAACAGCTTCGGATCTACAGTCAATGCCCTGGCAATACAGACTTTTTGCTGGTTGCCGCCGCTCAATTCTTTTACTTTTTGTTTAATGGAAGTGCATTTTATATCAAGATCCAGCATCATTTTATAAACATGAAGGTTGGTTTTGCGGTGATCAATAAAACCTAAAAAGTTAAAGGCAGAATCCCTGATAAACATATTTTTGATCTGATTGCCCGTAAAGATTATATTGCTTTCCAGAGATTGATCAGCCAAAATACCCAATCCTTGTCTATCATCCGGCAATACATACATGCCTTTGATGATATTTGTCCTGGCGTTCATCTTCACTAATTTTTTATTTTCATAATATACTTCTCCATCTACAGGATACATGTCCATCATGCCATAACCCAGGGCCAATTTGCCATGTCCTGACAAGCTGGTCAAACCCAATATTTCACCTTTATAGACACTTAAATTAAGATTTTTTACTTCTTCGCCCGGCATTTTTACGGAAAAATCTTTAAAGGTTATAACCGGCTTATTTTCCATCTCTCTTTTTTCTGCTGCTGCTTTATTTATCGTATGTCCGATCATGTCCTGTGCTAAATTATTTACATAGATATTGCCTTTTGCATACTGGGAAACCAGTTTGCCATCCCGCAAAACACTTACTTTATCACATACATACTGTACTTCTTCCAATCGGTGTGAAATGAATATTATTCCGATTTCACTGTTAGACATATCCTTTAGAATTTCGATCAGCTTTAAACCATCGTTTTTATTAAGAACCGCAGTCGGCTCATCCAATATCAAGAGTTTTAAGTCGGTGCGATCAATTTCCCGGGCTATCTCAATAAACTGTCTGATGTTTACGGATAGATTCATGATTTTAATACCTACACCTACACTTATTCCCAGTCTTTTTAAAGTCTGCCCGGCGTTTTCATAGTCTTGTTTCCGGTCGATAAAAGAATATTTCCTGCCAAACAACCGATCAGTAAGAGAGTGTGTATTTTCTCGGCCCAGCTTGATATTTTCCCCTACCGTCATATCGGGAATTAAGGCAAATTCCTGGTGAACCATGCCAATCCCCTGGCGAATTGCCTCTGCACAATTTTTGAAGTTTACTTTATTTCCCCTAAAAGATATTTGTCCTTGATATCCGCCGGTTTCATGTATAATAGGGTTCCCAAACAAAATATTCATCAAGGTAGTCTTGCCTGACCCGTTAGCCCCTACAATACCGTGTATTTCCCCGGCTTTTACAGATAAATTAATATTGCTCAAAGCAGGAATACCATTATAGCTTTTATTTAGATTGACTATTTCTAAAATGTTTTCCATTGATTACTCCGATACTTCAATAAATTAAAAGTTTACTAAAATAAAAAAGAAGTCAGGCTGTCTTTTAATAAGACAGCCTGAACGATGGTATTAGCAGTTAGTATAGTATAGTTTTCATAATCATAACAAAGTAATTATCAAGCTCAGGACTATCGGCTTTAGCTTTGAACTTGCTGAAGCTGACTTCACTGCCCATAACTTCCTTGGCAAACTGGTTCAGGTTATTGACATCTTTGTAATTAAAGCTGGGATCTTCTATCATTTTCTTGGCCAGCTCAACTGCAAACTGGGGCATGAATACCGTGGCCGGCACTTGCCATCCGCCTAATCTGCCTGTCATTCCGGCCGCAGCAGCTTTTTCCGAGATCATACTATTGACTTTGGAAAAATTCCAGGCATCGGCTTCCGAAATCTGCAAGCCCAATACGGTTGGGTAGGCCTGCAGGGGTGTCGGGCAGCATTGCTCAACTACCGTGAACTTTAGCTCAAATGCTTCATCAATTATTACATCATACATAGGACAATTAGTACCAAATATATTGGTGTCCGGCCCATATTTAGCTATTTGCCGGGGAATATCTTCCCTCAGGAATTGAAGCATCGGTCCGGTGCCATTGCCGGTTTGGGGATCGGGAGTAGCAACTTCGACCCACTGCATGCCTAATTCTTTGCAAGTCTTCTCCATGGCATCTTTTCTTTGGGAGATTACTTCTTTAGCCAGATGGGTAGGGAATGAATAATGAATCATAGTTTTGTCACCTATCTCATGAGCCTTTTGGGCAATAGTGACGCCTCTTCTTACCCAATCCGTATCCAGGTTAACGTCTACATATTTTGACATCAAGGCGGGATCATCCCATATAGGAGCAGTCATAGTGATAATATCCGGTCTTTTTTCTTCCACCTTTTGCAGAGCTGGCAATAAACCGGCTTGTCCGGATATTACAATGATGGCTTTCATTTTCGGCTCATCAGCCAGAGAGATAATTTGACTTAAGCCTGTCTCAATCTCAGTAGAGAAATTTTCCGGTAAAGTAATATGCTTAACCATGTCTGGGTACTTTTTGGCCATTTGTTCGGCTGCTCTAAACTCATCTTCGCTGGTTGACAATGTTGGCGTAACTACTCCAATTTTGTAATCAGCAAGCTTTTTAACTTCTTTATTAGTTGTAGTTGTTTGCTTTGTACACCCAGTTATCAGGGTTGTCATCAATAAAACAACTAGCAGCAGTGAAGTGATTTTTTTCAATTCTCTTTCCTCCCCATGTTAAATATTCGATTTCCTGACCTTTAACCAAACAACGATCGACTAAATACCATCATCAGCTAATTAAAACGCCCTTATTCCTTGTTAATTGCCAGGGTCGATTTTAGT
>NZ_DCEA01000002.1:569-12447 GCF_002316705.1 Syntrophomonas sp. UBA1041 | reverse complement strand
TTTACATGTTTTCGGAATCTCCCGCATTCCTCATACCTCCTATCTAATTATTAATATTTCCGTATTTCTAGTGGAGCCGCGGAGAATAATGAACACAGCTCGTATAACAAACCTTGGGAGGCTTAATCCCGCACCAGCCCCCTGTAGTTCGTTAAAAAAGAGACAATCTGGCTGCCGGTTTGAACCATGACCCCGCAACCCTGACAATCGAACGATTCATTTCTGCACACTCGGTTTAAGTATGAACCAGAGCCTGGTTTAGTCTTTAAACCGCGAAACAAGTACGACCTCCTTGCCTGTTTATTTATCGTTACCGAACGCTTCTTATAATTGTTATAGCAATTATTGTGCCATTCCATGGCATTTCGGTCTGTCCCTTTAATTACCTGGTAAGCCAGCTATCAGGCCAGTGTTGCCAGGTGTATTGTATGCCGGACACTATCCTACAATCAGGACATAATTCGACATTTGCCATTGTTCACTGTCAGCCACATCATAATAATGAAAATTCGGCTGAAAGCACGCTAAGCGGAACTTAAATCATTGAGTCTGAGGCTGGATTCAATGCGTTTTTTGAGGACCACTATTAACGAATCTTTTCGCCCGGGTTGCTGCCGGCTGAAATGAAGGGGGCATCGAAGTAACTGGATGAATGAGATCTGGAGGAAAGTTTGGGGCGACTGGGGCCCATGCCGGCGCATCAAAAAAGCAGCCGGCTCATTATAAGCCGGCTGCTCGCGTCAATGACTGTTTAAGATTACATCATGGGAGGCATTCCGCCGCCTCCGCCCATGCCCATACCCTTGTCTTCCATGGGCTTTTCGGTGATGACCGCTTCAGTAGTCAGGACCATGGCGGCAATGCTGGCAGCATTTTGCAATGCGGAGCGGGTTACTTTGGCGGGGTCGATGATCCCGGCCTTGATCATATTTTCGTATTCATTGGTCAAAGCGTTGTAACCAATGCCGGTTTCGGAGTTACGCACTTTCTCCACCACCACGGAGCCCTCTTTGCCTGCATTGTTAGCAATCTGGCGCAGCGGTTCTTCCAGGGCTTTCTTGACCAGGTTAATGCCGGTCATTTCGTCCCCGTCAGCCTGCAGGGCATCGATAACCCCGATGATATTAATCAAAGCGGTGCCTCCGCCTGAAACAATGCCTTCTTCAACAGCGGCCTTGGTGGCTGCCAGGGCGTCTTCAATGCGGTGCTTCTTTTCTTTCAGTTCGGTCTCAGTGGCAGCGCCTACCTGAATTACCGCAACACCACCGGACAGTTTAGCCATGCGTTCTTGCAGTTTTTCTTTGTCGTATTCGGATTCGGTCTCTTCAGCCTGTTTCTTGATTACCGCGATGCGGCCTTTAACGGCTTCTTCAGAGCCAGCGCCGTCGACTATGATGGTTTCATTGCGGTTTACTACCACCTGGCGGGCTTTGCCCAGCATATCCAGGGTTACGTTCTCCATTTTTACACCGATGTCTTCAGATACCATCTGTCCATTGGTCAGAATAGCGATATCTTCAAGCATGGCTTTTCTTCTGTCACCGAAGGCCGGTGCTTTAACCGCCACACAATTAAAGGTGCCGCGCAATTTGTTGACTACCAGGGTGGGCAGGGCTTCACCGTCTACATCCTCGGCGATAATCAGCAGAGGTTTGCCGGTCTGTACAACCTTTTCCAGGACGGGGAGAATCTCGTTAATTGAGGAGACCTTTTTGTCGCTGATCAGAATATAGGGATCCTCGAGAACTGCTTCCATCTTTTCAGTATTGGTAACCATGTAAGGGGAGATATAGCCGCGGTCAAAACTCATGCCTTCCACGACTTCCAGGGTGGTGCCAACTGACTGGGATTCCTCTACAGTGATAACCCCGTCTCTACCCACTTTATCCATAGCATCAGCGATCAATGTACCGATTTCAGGATCATCGGCGGAAATAGCCGCCACCTGTGCAATGGCCTCTTTGGAATCTACGATTCTGCTGATATTTTTTATTTCTTCGGTTCCAGCTTTAACAGCCTTTTCAATTCCATGTCTCATGATCATGGGATTGGCTCCGGCTGCCACGTTTTTTAACCCCTCTTTAATCATAGCCTGTGCCAGTACGGTTGCAGTAGTGGTACCGTCGCCGGCCACATCATTGGTCCGTATGGCGACTTCTTTTACCAGCTGACAGCCCAGGTTTTCCCAAGGGTCTTCCAGATCAATGTCTCTGGCAATGGTAACACCGTCATTGGTGATGGTGGGAGAACCGAATTTGCGATCCAATACTACATTGCGGCCTTTGGGGCCCAGAGTTACTTTAACTGCATTGGCAAGGGTGTCTACTCCCTTTTCCAATGATCTGCGTGCATCTTCACTGAATTTAATCTCTTTGGAAGCCATCTATGTATCCTCCTTTTAATCTGTTATTTAAGCCAATTTTGCCAGGACGTCTCTTTCAGATAAGATTAACAGTTCCTCGCCGTCAACTTTGATATCGGTTCCGGCATATTTTGCATAGATGACCTTGTCGCCAACGGCCACATACATCGGGATCCGCTCGCCCTTGTCATTGAGAGCGCCGGGACCTACTGCCAGAACTTCGCCAACCTGCGGTTTGTCCTTAGCAGTGTCGGGAACATAGAGACCGCTCTTGGTTTTTTCTTCAGCGTTTTCCACTACTTTGACTACCAGTTTGTCTGCCAATGGTTGAATTTTCAAAGGTATACCCCCTTTTAAAATGTTGCTTTTTTATTATTAGCACTCATTCGTAGCGAGTGCTAACACCTAGCTATAATATTAGGCAAGACCGGCCAAGTATTCAAATAGAAAACTAAGCTGATTCTGCCCGATATTATTAATTAGTATTATGTTGCGGGGAATTTCTTTTTATACCTTTAAAAATCATTAAATTTCGTTTGCTAAGCTTCTCCGCATTCCACCGAGGACCCGATCAAAGTATCCAGACCGTGGGGCAAAACTGGCAGGATGGCCTCCAGGGATTCCCTTACCCCGCGTTCACTCCCTGGCAGATTGATGATCAAGGTTTTCCCGCGTATCCCCGCCACCGCTCTGGAAAGGGCTGCCCGGGGGGTTGTCTTCAAACCCGTCCAGCGCATCAGCTCCGGAATGCCCGGTACCATTTTTTCTATAATGCTGCCGGTAGCCTCGGGGGTAACATCCCGAACCGAGAAGCCGGTGCCTCCGGAGGTCAGTAGAAGATCCAGCTTTAGCTGGTCACAAGCGTAAACCAGGGTCTCCTCTATAGTGGGCTTGTCATCAGGTATGAGCTTATAAAAGGCAACCTGAAAATCTGCCCCCAGCAGTTCGGCAATCTTGGCGCCGCTGCGATCCTCGCGCTCTCCGCGGGAACCTTTGTCGCTCATAACCACAATTCCGGTCTGATACATTTAAATCACTCCAAACCGAGTCTATGCTTAATCCGGGCGCCTGACATGCCCGCTTTTTCCTCCGCTTTTTTCCAGAAGGCAGATGTTCGATATTTGCATCCATCGGTCAACCGCTTTGCACATATCATAGATGGTTAACGCGGCTATACTCGCAGCCGTAATGGCTTCCATCTCCACTCCGGTTTTGCCGGTCGATCTGACTACGGTCTCTATATGCAGTTCACCCGCTGTATGATCAAAACCGTATTCCACATCTACTGAAGCGAGCATCAAGGGGTGGCACATGGGAATCAGCTGCGGGGTCTGCTTGGCGCCCATAACGGCAGCAACCTGAGCTACCGCCAATACATCTCCCTTGGTAATCGCTCCTGCCTGGATGGCCTGCAGGGTTTCAGGTTTCATTTTAACAACCGCCATAGCCCGGGCTTGACGGGTGCTGTCTTCTTTATTGCTGACATCGACCATACGGGCCCGGCCTGACGAATTGAGGTGGGTGAATTCCACAGTTAACCCCCTATTTGGTACATTTTACGATTGTTTGCTTCGCCCCATCCGGTATCCATATGATGCCGCTCGGGTTTACGGCTGATGGCCTGGGCTAATAACTGGCGCAGCTCTTGCCGGTTGATGCCTTGAAGCAGGGCTGCTTTTAAATCGGTTTCGTGATAATCGTAAAGACAATTTCTGAGTTTGCCTTCGGCAGTCAGCCGTATGCGGTTACACCTGTCGCAAAAATGATTGCTCATGGGGCTGATAAAGCCTATGCCGCCCTGACCGCCCTCCAGATTGAAATGCTCCGCCGGTCCATTGCCGACCTGGGCGACAGGCAACAAATTATAATGTTTATTCAAAATGGCTTTAACTTCTTTAATAGTGATTACTTTGCTTTCATCCCAAAACAGCAGATCCCCCACCGGCATAAACTCTATAAAACGAATCTGCAGGGGAAAACGATGGGCCAGATCAGCAAATTTCAATATTTCATCATCATTAAAACCTTTTATTATAACGGTATTTAACTTCACCGGATGCATGCCGGCTTCCATGGCTGCCAGTATGCCCTTCCAGGCATCCTCCAGGCAGCCGCCGCGGGTAATATAATCGTATTTCTCAGCTGACAGGCTGTCCAAGCTGAAGTTGACCCTCTTTAACCCCCCGGCCCGCAAGGCTTTGACCATCCTGGCAAAAAGTGTACCGTTAGTGGTCAGGGTAACTTCCTCAATGCCAGGTATGCCCGCCAGCTGGCTGACCAATCCGGTGATGTTTCTTCTCACCAAGGGCTCGCCACCGGTAAGCCTGATTTTACTTATGCCTAAATCACTGGCAGCCTCGGCAATGGCTATAATATCCTCAAATGATAATATCTTGTCATGTTCCAGCTTGTTTATGCCTGATTCCGGCATGCAATAACGACACCGCAAATTGCAGCGATCGGTTACCGACATTCGCATATAGCTTATCGTACGTCCATAGTTGTCACGCAAAAAAGACCCCCCTCCCCTGGGCCAGTCTTATACCATGCTTAGAAGCATCCTAATTCGCAAGCAGAGATTTTGATTCCGGCTTGATCGCATAAGGCCCCCATCCGGGACAGCTCCATCTTAAGTCCGGCAGCTAATTCTCTAGCCTCGGCACAACTGATGCGTTTACCGGGAAACTTGTCCAGCAACAGCTGAATGATTTCCTCATCTCTCATTCCCATTCCCCCCTTACACTACCCCCGGTTAGGAAGGTTTATTGCCGCAGTATGATTCATCGGCAGTTTTGTGCCTCTTATTATACACCCCTAGACTTATTTCTACAAATGAGGCGAGTTTTCGCAGGCTGATCCATAAATACGAAACAATTTTTCTACCCCAGTCGAAAATATGGACAGCGGCGGCCATGCCTCCGCTGTCACTTTCCTGAATAATCAAAAATACCGCTCGTCGATCATCAGTTCGGATCGTTCGGTAACTATCCATTTAACCGGGCAATCCGCCGCTTGAGGAAAAGCCGAAACAATGACCTGAAACTCGTAACAAACCCCGCAGGTGAAGGCATACTTCCTGAGCCGCGGTAAAAAACGGTCATAATATCCCTTTCCATAGCCAATCCGATAGCCTTGATAATCAAAGGCCACACCAGGCACCAGTACGGCATCAATTCGTTCTGGGGCAAAGGGTGGTCCCACCGGTTCCAAAATGCCATACCGGCTTTTCTGCAGCCCGGCCGGGTCCGAAAAGTGGATGGCGTGGATTTCTGACCCGTCTACCCGGGGAAGAAGCAGCATCTTGTCCTCCTGGTGCAGCTGCTCGAAAAGCGGCCCGAGATCCACCTCGTTGCGGATGCTCATATAGCCCATGATGACCCGGGCATCCTGGAGGGGTTTTAGCTCCAGGAGTTTGTGAACGATCTCTTCACTGAACAGCTGCACCTCCGCAGGCGCTAGCTGTTCGCGCTGCTGCAACATCTCCCGCCTCGTTTCCGGCTTGCCCGGCATTATTCTGTTTGCCGGCATCAGCGCCTCCTATTTCTGGACACGTAGACTGCACCGTCATACTGCCTCTTCCGCCAGTAGTAAAGGCCCAAACCAACTGCCAGCAATCCCAGGGTATAAATCTGCCCCAGTGTAAACGGACCTATATAAATGACACTGTAACGGAAGAATTCAATCATAAATCGATAGACGCCGTAACCCAGCAGGTATAGTATGAAGACTTGCCCGCTGAAGCTGCGCCGCTCATAGAACCATAACAGGAATGCAAACAAGACCAGGTTTAAAGCAGAACTGAACAGCTGAGTGGGATAACGGCTGAAGCCGTCGATGTAAGGAAAGACCATTCCCAGCGGGCCAGTGGTGATGTTGCCATAACAGCAGCCCCGCAGGAAGCATCCAATCCGCACCAAGGCATATCCAAGGGCCAGGTACGGGCTGAACATATCAGCGATCTTCCAGAATGACAGGCTTTTCTTCCAGATATAAAGCCCAAAAGGAATAATGCCTCCGATAAAGGCACCATACCAGATCATTCCTTCAATGCCACCCGGGCCGATGGCGAATACAATCAAAGGATTGGCCAGGAACCCCGGCCAATCATAAACCAGCACATAAGCCAGCCTGGCCCCTATTAGCCCCCCTAAGACGCACAGGATCACCAGATCCAGAACCAGGTTGCTGTCATAACCCTCGCGGCGGGCGATACGGCTGATGCCCCATACTGCGATGAGCACTGCCAGGGCCAGCATAGCCCCCCATGAGTAAACTGTAAATGAGCCTATTTTAATAAGTATCGGATGCAACTTTTCTTTTCCTCCCTACAGTTATCCACAGGGCCGTTTCGAACCGAATTAAAGGCCCCGGTACTATTCTAGAGTATATCAGATATACCGGGGATTTGGGCTAGTGTTCTTCTATTTTATCAACAGACTTATCCACAATATCCACAGGGATTTTTCACAGGGACAAAAGACCAGGGTAAGCATTGAGTTCCAGTGACGCAAAGTCCTGATTCATATACTGGATATAGGCCCGGCCTGCTATCATGGCGGCATTGTCGGTGCACAGGGAAAGCGGTGGATAGACCACCTTAAGCTGTTTTTCTGCGGCTTTCTCCTTTAAAGTACTCCTTAGCAGGGAGTTGGCAGCTACCCCTCCGGCCATGAGTACGGTTTTGACCTGGTATTTTTGCGCCGCACGGATGGTCTTTTCCGCCAGTACCTCCACCAGGGCCTGTTGGAATTCGGCCGCCATATCATTAACATCAGCCAGGCCAAGCTTTTCCAGTTTGCGCCACTGGTTCATAACTGCCGTTTTTAATCCGCTGAAACTGAACTCAAAATCCTCTCTGTCCAGATAGATGCGGGGCAGTTTATTCACACCGGGCGTGCCCTCACGGGCAGCCTTTTCCACCGCAGGCCCCCCCGGATAAGACAGGCCCAGGAAACGGGCTACCTTGTCAAAGGCTTCCCCGGCCGCATCGTCACGGGTTTCCCCAATCAACTGGTAGTCCTGGTGAGAAGGCATATAGACCAGACTGGTATGACCTCCTGAAACCACCAGACACACGCAGGGAAACTCTATCTCCGGGTTTTCCAGGAAATTGGCATAAATATGACCATGAAGGTGATTGATCGCTATAATTGGCTTATTTAATGCATAAGCCAGGGCCTTGGCAAAGCTTAATCCCACCAGGAGGGCTCCAATAAGTCCAGGCCGGTTGGTGACCGCTACGGCGTCGATAGACCGGTAAGCAAGGCCTGCTTTGGCAAAAGCCTCCTCGACCACGGCGGCAATGGTTTCAATATGCTTGCGGGAAGCCACCTCAGGCACCACTCCGCCGAACTTTTGGTGCAGACTGATCTGCGACTGCACCACATTGGAGAGTATCTCCCGACCGTTTTTTACTATGGCGGCCGCGGTTTCATCGCACGAGGTCTCAATTCCCAATATATATGTTTCTTTCATCATTTATCCTCATCACGGAGATTGAAGCTGTCTCATCATAACAATGGCATCTTCATCGTTGTCCGAGTAATACTGTTTGCGCACTCCGGTGGGGGCAAACCCCTGCCCGCTATACAATTTAAAGGCGGCATCATTGGAAACCCTCACTTCCAAAAAGATGCGGCTGACCCGCTTTTGCCCGGCGGTGTTGAGCAATGCCTGCAAGACCTTGGTTCCCATTCCCTGGCGGCGGTAGCGGGGCGCCACCGCCACATTGGTGATATGAGCTTCGTCGGCAACCACCCACATACCGCCGTAAGCAGCCACCACGCCCTCATGATCAGCCACCATATAGGTGGCATATCGGTTGCTTAGCTCGTTCTCATAGGATTGCCTGGACCAGGGAAGGGTAAAGGACTCTAACTCTATGAGCATGATTTCGTCCAAATCACGGCCGGTCATCTTGCGGATCAAAAAATCCTGGTTCACTGTGCTCTTACTCCTTTTTCCAAACGATATTCCGCTTCAGACAGGCGTATATACAACGGCTTGACGTTAAGTCCATCTTCAAGCTTTTGTGCATCTGCGGCCCGCCAGGCCAGGCTGCCGAGGGCAGCAGCCCTGGACAGCATCAGATGCGGGCTAACCGGCAGCAAACGCTCCGCAAAAAAATCAACAAAGTAATCCTGGTAGGGAGGCACTCCATCACCCACCAAAATAACCTTTCCCCGGCCTGTTATCTCAAGCAGGGCGTCGATTTCGAGGGCTGCTTTTTGCGGAGAGCAGGCCATCATAGGCAACAGCCCCAGTGGATATCTTTCTTGAACATCATAACAGGAAAAGTATACCTCCTGGCGGCGCGCATCCAGTAAAGCCGCTACCAAAGCATGGCTGCCGGCCAGGTTGTGAGCCAGAACATCCAGGGTTGGTATTGCGGCAATCGGCAGCCCGGTAGCCAGGCTCAAACCTTTGACAGTTGCCATGCCAATGCGCAGGCCGGTAAAAGATCCCGGCCCCGCCGTCACTGCAAGGGCGGTAATCTGTGCCCAATCGCACTGGCTCTCTTTCATGACCCGGTCGATTTGCGGCATTAATATCTCCGAATGATTCCTGCGGAAGTTGATGAATTCCTCCCGGATCACTCTATCCCTGGCGACCAGGGCCACGCCCGCCACCTGGGTGGCGCTGTCAACAGCCAGTATCAACAATCTGTTCCAACTCCTTTATCTTGCGGCAATAGCTTTCCCCTGTCGCTTTAATGCTGACCAGCCGTTCCCGATCATAGTCCTCGTCGGTCAGGCCGATATATATGTGCATGGCTTCAAGCGGTATGGAGTCCGCCCCGATCTCCGGCCACTCAATCAAACATATTCCGTCCTTTTCCAGATAGTCTTCCAATCCCAGGTCGGTCAAATCCCCGCAGCCGAGGCGGTAGAAATCAAAATGATAAATGGGATCCTGGGCAGGATAGATATTCATGAGGGTGAAAGTGGGGCTGGTAACACGCTGCTGATATCCTTTGCCCCGGGCTACTCCCCTCGCCAGAGTGGTCTTGCCTGCGCCCAGGACGCCATGCAGGCAGACCACGTCCCCGCTTTTTAAGACAGAGGCCAGGGTCTTTCCCAGGCCAAGCATATCCTCTTCGGTTTTTACGATGAGTTCCAAATCATGTCACCTCATGATGATTTGCGGTTACCTGTCCGGCAGCTCCCGGTAGGCGTTGCGAATCGCCTTGAAATCCTCCCAGGTAGGCCGTTTATAAGCTTCATTGCGCAACAGTGCGGCCGGATGGAAGGTGGCCATAATACTCCTGCCCTGGCGGGTCAACCAGGTTCCGCGTATTTTGGTTATTCTTACGGCAGGATCAATCACCACCTGACTGGCCATCGAACCCAGACAAACGATTATTGCCGGGTCTAGCAGCCGAATCTGGGCTTCCAGAAAATTACGGCAGTGTTTTACCTCGTCGGGATTGGGCAATCTGTTGCCGGGAGGACGGCATTTGACCACATTGGCGATATAGACCTCACTGCGCTTTAATTCGGCTGCATTCAGTATTTTATCCAGCAACTGCCCGGCCCGGCCTACAAAAGGCAGTCCGGCTGCATCCTCGTCTTTACCCGGCCCCTCTCCGATGAATAAAAGGCGGGCCTGTGAATTGCCGTCGCCAAAAACCACCTGTTGGCATCCTTCCCTTAACCGGCAATTGCTGCATCCAAGTGCCACGGTTTTTAATTCTTGCATAGAATTGACGCCCGGATAACTCTGTTCATAGTTTACTCCGGGAAGAAAAACCTGGGGCGGCACTATCTCTGGCGGCAGCGTAGCTTTCTCTACTGGAGCCGTCTCTTCCTGATCAAATAACCCCGGTTGCTCTGTAGACATTTTCCCCTCTCCCATTGGCTTCTAGTCCATATTTTCCATGTAATTGCCATTATTATTATAATACATGCCGGCTGCCCCGACCAGACCGGCACAGCAAGAGGAGGGCTCAGCAGCTTTGAATTGTGCTCCACCCTCCCCGGTTACTATTTTCTGTTCAGGATCGGCTACTGGCGCAAAACCTGGTATAAGTCGTCGAAGCCGTTGCCGATGCGCCAGAAGGCAATGCCACCCAGACGGTCAGCAGTGGCCACATTGAACTTCTCATTCAGGCTGGCCTGGTTTTCCAACCATATGGTGTGCTGCCGCCCGTTCTCATCAGTGTAATTATAGTAGGGGCTCATGCTGGCTGCATCGAAACCGCCCTTAACCTGATACTTGCTTTGTATCGCGGCCAGCTTGGGTGCAGTGACGGTAACCGCTTTCCCTCCCGCCGTCCAGTTGTATCCATAAGTGGGCAAGCCCAGCAGGATCTTTTCGCGGGGTATATTGGCCATCATATAGTCTTTCACGTCTTTGACCCACCACAACGGAGCCACCGGACCAGGCGCGCTGTCGGCATAGGAATAGTCGTAGGCCATTACCACTACCCGATCCACAATTTTCCCGATCTCTTTATACTGGTATGCCACCGGCCAGTTCTCTTCACCGGTCCGGGCGAATACCGCCACTGACAGCGTCTTGTCCTGACCTAAAGCAGCCTTTAATTCCCTTAAAAATTGGGTGAAATAAGGGGCATCAGCCGGGGGAATAAACTCAAAATCAATGTTTACCCCGTCATATTTATCCGCCCTGGCTTGCTGATTCAGCTGCTGTATCAAATGCTGGCGATAGCTGTAATTGCGGAGCAGGATATGCAGGGCGTCTTTATCCATCAAGGCCACTCCCAGATGGGTGCGGATACCTTTTTGCCGCGCATATTGCAATACTTTCTGATATTGATCCTGGTACTCATAACTCAGCTCACCCCGGCTGTTGCTTTCAAACCAGCGCAAGGCCACATCGGTGAACAGATCGGCATTCTCGGTAAATTCATCCCAGGGAGTATAATAGTAGTAGGCAAACACCTCGGGCCGGTAGCTAAAGGAAATATTGACTTCCCGCCTGTCACTGTCCCAGCTCACGGTCGCGCCCAGGGTTTCTGCCAAAAAACGCAGCGGAATATAGGTCCTATCCTGGTGTATGAGCGGAGCGGTGTCAAACCTCTTTGTCACCCCATCCACCTTAGCCTCTTGGCTGCCTATGATAAACTCTATATATTTGCCCTTACAATCCAGGGCAACCTTCTGCAGAGCGCCATCCCAATATACAGCGCCTCTCAGGGCGGAATCCTCAACCACGAAGCGAACCGGCACCATGGTGCGCCCCCCGATGAGCAGGGCCCCGGGTTGAAAATGCTTCAATTCACCTTCTATGCGTATCCTTGGATTGGAATCGGCTGTCACCGGGAACACCGGGATACTAAAAATTAACATGGCTATGACTAGCACTATGACTGCTTTTTTCCCCAACATCTACTCAGCCTCCATTATAGCCAGATCTTAATGTTTAGACGATTATCTGCCAGCCCTGGTTCCGCCTTCCCTCTACAGAAGAAAGGCAGAGCGAACGACGGAAGCGAAGAGCAAGACGCTCAATAGGCCCGCGATTGAGTCGTACAAATAGTACGTTGATTGAGCG
>NZ_DCEA01000002.1:0-397 GCF_002316705.1 Syntrophomonas sp. UBA1041 | reverse complement strand
TTCGCTTTTGTCGACGGTCTGAAACCACCTGCAACCAGATGGTTTTTAACTAATCAATTGCTTATCTTCCTTAACACATGTTTATCGCCTTACACTGAGCTTTACAATGTTTAATGGATCTTTATTTCGAGGATTCATTGTTTAATCCGTATCCGGATTATCAGAGTATAATATTTAATAAATTTTAAATCTCCAGCCGCATCTGAGCTGTCACCATTGATGATAGTGTAAATCTTTGTGCAGTACCCGGCATAATCGGGCAGGAGGCTGACCCTTACTGGGTCAGCCGCCCCCCCACAGAACCGTACGTACCGTTCGGTATACGGCTCCTCCCATGTTTACACACGAACAGACTCGTAGTAATCGAGAAAGTTGAAATATCCTGCCTTCTTAAGTC
>NZ_DCEA01000100.1:28917-30960 GCF_002316705.1 Syntrophomonas sp. UBA1041 | reverse complement strand
CGGTCTCTTAAGGAGGCCGGCGGGGTCGAGGTGTATTATTCCGGTATGTACAAAAGCCTGGAGGAGAACGCCGCTGAAGCAGTCAAGCTTCAAGTAGATCTGGTGGGCTTGAGTATATACACGGGATTACACCTGGCCGTATTCCCGGAAATGCGCCAGGCATTGGACGCTGCCGGCGGGAAGCATATCAGCCTCTTCGGCGAAGGGCTGATTCCGGCGCAAGATGCGGCGGCATTGGTGGATCAGGGCGCTGCATCCGCCGTGTTCGCATCTACGTTGCCGATAAACACCATCATCGAATGGATCACTACCAGGCCAGTTAGCTGAATAGGAGTAAGAAATTGTAAAGAAACCAGATATTCCTGATGAAAAACCGGAGGTACCGGGTGTGACACAACCATTGTTGATGCATATTAACAATACAGTTTTTCTGCGGGACGGCCGGCTGGTGATCGTTGATCGCCGCTTGTTTCCGCTTAAGACCGAAGAGTTGATATGCCGGGACTATGAGGAAGTTGCTCGCGGTATTGAGATGATGGCAGTTCAGGGCGCCGGTGACATAGCTATCACCGCTGCCTATGGTTTATATATGGCGGCCCGCGACCTTGAAAAGGAGCAGATCACCCCGGAACAACTCAGGATATCTCTTGCCATTGTTAAGGAACGGCTGTTTAATACCCGGCCCACCGGGTTTCACCTCGGAGCTCTGCTGGAAAAGATTTGGAGCCGCATTGTATGGGAACGAGGGGACATTGCGCAACAAATCATGGTTTTCATCGCGGAGGCGGTCGAAAGGCAGCAAAAGCGTTCCGAATTGACAGGCAGATGGGCAGAGCAGGTTCTGGAAGACGGTGATAAGGTGTTAACCCACTGCTTTCCAGGACCTGCCCTGTTATATATGCTGTATTTTGCTGCTGAGAATGGGAAAAGACTGTCTGTCATTGCCACCGAGACCCGGCCTTATCTGCAGGGGGCTCGCCTCACCGCGTGGTCGGCATCTCAACTGGGAATTCCGGTAACTTTGATTTCGGATAATATGGCAGCTTATTGTATGAGTACGAATATGATCAGCAAGGTATTCACCGCTGCTGACCGGATTGCTATGGATGGCACCGTAGCCAATAAAGTCGGAACCTATCAACTGGCCATCGCTGCCGGGTATCATCATTTGCCGGTTTATATACTCGGCTACGGAGGGCCGGACAGAAATTGCGTTGAGGGCCGAAACATACCCATTGAATACCGCGACCCCGAAGAGGTTACCAGTTTTAACGGTACCAGGATAACCGGGGATTTAGTTAACGGATTTTATCCGGCCTTTGACCTGACACCACCCCATTTGATTAAAGGAGTTATTACCGATCGTGGCATTTTTAAGCCTGAGCGGGTAGCGGACTATTGGGAGCGGAAATAGACCAAGTCCTGAAGCCCCGGCTCGGCTTGGCATTAAATAAAAGCTTACTGTATAGGGGGTAATATTATGGCCATTATTAAAGAAGACTATTTGCTTCCGTTGGGAAGGCAACTGTTTATTCCCAAAGAAGGAGCTGTCACCAGCAAAGAAGATCTTATCATCGAAACAGAAGGTGATTATATCTTGATTGACAGGCCCGATTGCGTCATCGTTAAGAATGATGATTGCTGTCGCAGCATTAAAATGACGATAAAGACCAAAGACTGATCCATGGTCAGATACGCTTCTCATAGATCCTCCCGGGTGATGACGGGAGGTCCTTTTTTTAGCTCATTGCAGGTAGAAATCATGACCGCAACGAATAGTAACTGGTAGAATAGAATTATATATTAACCCGGACTCCCTGCTTATCGCTGATGAATCAGTTCTGCCGGCTGCCTACCGGTGAAGCAGCGGCAACCGGGTCTCAAAGCGGCAAGGGCTGGGAGAACGGAGGGTCTGCTGCGTTGCGCGTGGCGTATAGACGTTTATATGGAGAGAGGAGGAGCACAAATGGCAACTATGGACAAATGGGATGAACAGTTTACCCAGGAAGATTTGGCGCGGTTAGTGGTTGATATGATGCATCG
>NZ_DCEA01000100.1:28025-28635 GCF_002316705.1 Syntrophomonas sp. UBA1041 | reverse complement strand
GGTTTTGAAATGGTGGAGGGAGTTCCCAAGCCGTTCCTGGAGATGCCCAGAGAAAAACTTTTGAGCTTGCTGACTGATCTGGGGGTCAATTGGCTGGCCGGCGACGGCATCTGGTTCCAGGCGGTCGAGTTTAAGCATGGCATGTATGACGCCAAACGCTGCAATGACACCTGTTGGGCCAAGTTCTCTCCCTTTGAAGCCTGGTCTATTAAACGCTATTTGAATCTTCCCGAACAGCCGGGGATCGAGGGCGTCAAACAGGCCCTGCAGTTGAGGATGTATGCGCGCATTAACGTGCAGTCCATCATTGATGAAGGACCGAACAGCATCGTATTCCAGATGAATGATTGCCGGGTGCAATCGGCCCGTAAGCGCCAGGGACTGGATGATTATCCCTGTAAATCTGCGGGATTGGTGGAATACAGTTCTTTCGCCCGCACCATTGATTCCCGGGTAAAATGCGAGTGTATCGGCTGCCCGCCGGATGAGCACCCGGAAGAATGGTTCTGTGCCTGGAGATTCTATATCCCTGAAGAAGCCTAGAGCAATGTAGCCCAACACCCTGCTTTAAGCAGGATGTTCAGACTGTCGACAAAAGCGAATAACTGCG
>NZ_DCEA01000100.1:0-27871 GCF_002316705.1 Syntrophomonas sp. UBA1041 | reverse complement strand
CGAATAACTGCGTTGCTCAATAGGTCCGCTCCATCGGCATACTATTTGTACGCCTCAATCGCGGGCCTATTGAGCGCCTGGTTCTTCGCTTCCGTCCCTGCCCTGCAAACCCGTTGACTTTGTCAACAAGCCCAACCCTTGCTTTAAGCAGGGTGTTTCCTTCAGGAAGGTGATTGTGCTGCGTAAAATACTGAAGCTTTTCTTTGCCCTTGTTCTGGTCGCAGGTGGTTGGACAGCTTATTCCTGGTACGGCGGGACCTTGTTTGGACCTGAGGCGGTGCCGGTTGCCTATCAACCCCAGACCGAAAACATACAACACCTTACCATCACTGCGGCTGGTGATTGTTTGATGCACAACACCCAGATTTGGGCGGGGCAGGAAGGCGATATATTCAACTTCGATCACTTTTTCCAAGATATTGCGCCGTATCTGCTGGAGGGCCAGATTACCAGCACCTGTTTTGAAGCCCCCATGGCTGGAGCGCAGGCGGTTTACACCGGTTATCCCTTGTTCAACAGCCCGGATGCCATGGCCGATACCTTTAAGAATGCCGGCTTTGACATCGTCGTAACCGCCCATAACCACATTATGGACCGGGGCGTCAAAGGCGCCCTGCGCACCATGGAGGTTTTGGAAAGTCGAGGCCTGGATGCGTTGGGAACTTACAGTGCCGCCGAAGACGGGCGTAAACCGGTTATCAAAGAGGTCAGCGGGATTAAGGCAGGTTATCTGGGCTATACTTACAGCACCAATGGCATTCCGGTTCCAGATGATTATGAGTACATGGTGAATTTCATCGATCGGGATAAAATAGTGGCCGATATAAAGGATTTGCGGCCCCAGGTGGATATTGTGATTCTCGTTCTGCACTGGGGAGTGGAATACACCCCTCTTCCCACTCCGGAGCAAAAGGAAATGGCCCGTCTGTTTCTCGAATCCGGAGCAGATGTGATTTTAGGCAGCCACCCCCATGTTATTCAAACCATGGAAGTAGTAAACATCAATGATGAACCCAAATTCGTAATCTACGGCATGGGCAACTTTATCAGCCATCAAAACGGCCAGGAACGCAACAGCGGGATTGTGCTAAAGATTGACTTCAGCAAGGATTTAAGTACCGATCGCACCCAAATTGAGAAGATTGATTACACCCCTACTTTTTCACATCATTATAAGGCAAACGGCAAAACCCGATTCCGGGTGGTGGCGATCGAAGACACCATTCAACGCATTCGAGACGGGCAGGAAACCGTATTTACCAGTCAGGATATCCCTTTATTGCAGGCGGTGCTGGATGATACCCGCAAGCGGCTGGGTCCTTCCTGGCAAAGATCAGGCATGGCCAGAAATGAATAAACAATCTGCAAAACTACTTGTTGCATAATTACAGCATTTGCTGCATAATGGCAATAAGGTTGAATAGAGATATTATAATAGACCCCCTTGTAACTGCTTGAAAATTTATAATAAATCAGCACTCACAGATAAGATTAGATAACAGTATCCGGTTACATTGAATACACTCGCTTGGATTCCCACTATAGTGATAGAATATTGTTATAGCGCGCATTTTACCGTGCCGGCAACAGAAATAGGCCTGCAGTAAGATGTTAAGGGGTGGAGAATAGTAATGAAAGATCTGCGGTGCAAGAAGTGCAACAAATTGCTCTGTCGTTATCGGGATTGTATCGAGTTGGAGATCAAATGCCCCCGTTGCGGAACCGTAAACAGCCTTACCAGTTATGTTCACATCACTAAACCAAAGACCGCGAAAGAGGAGCGAAACGTAAACGTAATACCGGTCAGATCCGACAGCAATGTTGGATGACTGGCTGAACAGCATTACATACATTGACGGTGGATAGCATTACCACCATGATACCATGAGGGCCTTCGAGCACCGGCAATAATTTGCCGGTATTTCTTTTTGGTGCAAGTTTACATATCAGCCTCAGGCGTTTAAGCAAATTGGGGTAAGGTCTAGTACCCGGGTCTTATCCTATCCTATAAAAATGGTGTTTCCCAATTCCCTAACTAACATATCCTCATTTGAGGAGGGCCGCAGAGCCCCGTCGCTAATAGACGGGGCTTTCATGTGCATGAGAGGAGGTGGACAGAAGCAACAGAATAAGTCTGGTTCTGTTTAAACCGGGCGGCGCCGAAGCAGGGAGGTGGTTCCCCAGGGGAATTGTCAACCTGAATCAGCAGTTGTCCCAGTTGTATTCTGTCCCTGATCGGTTGCATGTGACCGGGGTCATCCCGGAGACCTGCCTCAAAAACCACATGTAACGTTGCTCAATTTTGTGAAGAGTCGTAAAGAAGAGGAGGAGGAGAGTAATGGGTTCCATAAACCAACTTTCTCTGAAAGAAGCGGTCGCTCTAATTCAAGACGGCGATTGTTTGGCATTCAGCGGTTTTACTATCTGGCGCCGGCCCGCAGCTATGTGCTATGAAATCCTGCGTCAGGGCAAAAAGAATCTGCACCTGTTTGAAGTGCAGGGTGGATTCCACAGTGAAGTATTAGTCGGCGGCGGCGCCGTAAAGCTATGGGAAGGCAGCTGGATGGGCCAGGAAATCCTGGGAAAAACCGGCGTAAACCTTTCCAGAAAACAGGTTGCCGGCGAGGTTATCGTCGACGATTTGAGCCATGGCCACGCAGTAGCCCGGGTTATGGCCGGGGCAGTCAATGTCCCCTTCTTCCCCACTGCGTTAGCAATGGGAACAGACATCTTAAATCCTGAGTATGATGGATTTGCCAAAGCCGGTCTGCGTACCGGAGCCTATCCCAAGATCCCCAAAGAAAAATACGTTAAATTCAAAGATCCCTTCTATGACATGGGGGAAATGCTGTTGATGCCCGCCATTAAGCCCAATTGGGGCCTGGTCTATGCACCCATGGTAGGCGATGAAGGTACGGTCCGCGTACTGGCGCAGAGCTACAACGACTCAGATGTCATCAAAGCCTGTGACAAGGTTATCGTGGTCACTGAGGAAATAGTGCCTGATGAATACCTGCGCCGCGACCCGTCTGCCAATATCGCCACCGGGTATGAAATCGACTATGTGGTGGTTTGCCCCTGGGCAGCTCATCCCACCGGATCTCAGTACTATTATGACACAGATGCCGATTTCCTCAGGAGCTTCAACTCCAACACCAAGAAACAGGACGGCTTTGACAAATTTGCAGAAGAGTGGATTTTTGGGGTAAACGACCACTGGGAATACCTCGAAAAGCTTGGTGTAAAACGCCTGGAGACCTTAAGAGCCAGTCAGGCAACCGGCTATTCCAGCAGGGTGAAAAGGGGGACGAGATAAATGACTGCAAGCACTGAATACGCAAAAGTCGGGGAATTCAAACCCATAGACCTGCTGGCTGCCGCGGCTGCCAGGGAAGTCCGGGATGGCGACGTCGTATTTGCAGGAACAGGTCTTCCCATGCTGGCCATCGCTTTGGCCCAGAATGAACATGCGCCCAATGCTGCATGCATCTATGAAGCCGGCAGCATTGACGGCAGGCCGATTGACCTGCCTACCTCCGTGGGCGATGCCCGCTGCGCCTATCAAGCTGCCAAAGCCGGCGGTTTGTTTGAAACCTTCTATGGTCAGCTTCATGCCGGATATGTTGATCTGGGCTTTTTAGGAGGCGCGGAGATCGACAAGTACGGCAGCCTCAATACTACCTATGTCGGCACCCATGCCAGTCCCAAGCAGCGCTTCACCGGCAGCGGCGGCAATGCCGACATCCTTTCCTTCGCTCGCAGAACGGTTTTGATCATGGTGCAGGAAAAACGCCGCTTCAGTGAGCGCCTGGAATATGTGACCTCACCGGGCTGGATGGTGAGGAACTGGCCCGATACGGAATATGTGCCTAAAAGTCAAGTCTATGGCAAGTACTGCTATGGCGGACCCACCGCCTGCATTACCGACATGGCCATATTCAGATTCGACGACAGCGGCGTCATGTACCTGGATACTGTACATCCCGGATTCAGCGCGGAAGATGTCAAGAACAACGTGGACTTCGATCTGGATATATCCAGGTGCAGCGGCGAAACCAAACCGCCGACCTACCAACAGCTGGAGATACTCTACAAAGTCGTAGACCCCGAAGGAATCTTCCTGCCCTAGCCATCATTGTGACAGCAAGACCGAAAAAGGCCCCGGGTTTTCAATCCGGGGTCTTTTGACGCAAGCAGGGGGTGACAGACTGTGCCCATGCCTGCGCCTTTTGCGTCAGTCTCAGTGAAAGCATTACAACAGTTTACACGTAATTACAAATATATGCAGAAGAGGGTGAAAAGAGAAAGGAGGCTTACTTGGTGGCTTTTTACCCGTCTTTATCCGGATTGCTACAGAAATACCATCAATGTATAATTGTGAAAACATCGTTTTATAAATTAAAAAAGGAGGGCTGGCTTCATGAGGAAGTTACGCCAAGCAGGAATCGCCGCCTTACTGAGCTGCGCATTTTTATTGTGGACTTTATCTTCCGGTGCGGGTGTGGCTTTAGCTGCTGCAAAACCCGATGTGAGTGCATACTTTGCTGAGGTAGAAGATGATTATGTTATCCTGGAGGGCGTCGTCGATGATGATGGCGGAGATGATATTACCGAATACGGGTTCTATTACGGTGAAGACGAAGATGATATGGACAAGGTCAAGGTCGGCAGCAGTATCAGCGAAGGCAGGGATTTCTCCAAACGCTTATATGTTGATGATGAGCTCGATGAAGGCACCACCTATTACTTCCGGGCCTATGCCAGGAGTTCTGCAGGAACCGGTTACAGCAGCGTCAGGAGCTTTAAAACCGAAGGCGGGAGTGGGAGTTATCCGACGGTAATAACCGAGGATTATGATTTAGATGGTGTGAATGTCACCATATACGGCAGTATTGATGACGACGGCGGCTATGATATCACCGAATATGGCTTCTACTACGGTGAAGATAAAAACGACATGGAAAAGATACGGGTCGGTAGGACCGATATCGATGAAGGCGACGAATTTGAATATGAGCTGGAAGACCTGGACGAAGACACCCGGTATTATTATCAGGCCTATGCCAAGAACTCTAAAGGCACTGACTATGGGGATATTGAATATTTTTACACCGATGAGGACGAAGGCGGGGGAAGAGACAGCGATAAGCCTGATGTCACCACCAAGACTCCGCTGGTAGGCGTTGACTATTTCCTTTTCTACGGAATCGTAGATGACCGGGGGGACTCCGATATCAAGGAATACGGATTCTACTGGGGTACTGATAATAATCCCTCCAATAAGGTGAATGTGGGAACAAAGATTGACGAAGACCGTACCTTCAGTTATGAATTTGATGATCCCAAGGCTGGGCAGACCTATTATGTCAAGGCTTATGCCCGCAATTCCTCCGGGACCAGCTATGGCGATACGGTCCGGGTAGGCTCGTCGAAAACCGGCAACCAGGCCAGCCTGGATGTCAAGGTGACCAATGTCGTGTCTGGCTCTGCTACCTTAATGGGCACAGTATTATCCAATGGCGACAGTACCATCACCGAGTACGGCTTCTATTATGCCCCCACCGGTGGAACCGAGAAACAGATCCGTTTCTTTGGCAGTATCAGCGCCAACATGCCTTATCAGTATTATCTGGGAGGTTTAACCCCCGGTACATACACGGTAAAATCTTATGCTGTTAACAGCGCCGGCACCGCGTATAGCCTTCCGGCCACCATTACTGTTAGCGGAAGCGGCAGTGGCGTGGTAACTCCGCCACCCACCACCACGCCTGCTCCGGCAGGAAAAGCGCCGGTGGTCTTGGTCAGCACCCCTGCACCAGGTATGGTGATCACCCGGGGACAGACCATAGAGATCGCTTCCAGCTCCACTGACGATGTTAAGGTTGAAGCCATGGGAATGTATATAAACGGGATCCAAAAGTTCCGCTGCACCGGCTCCAGTTTCCAATACTTCTGGAGTACAGCCGGTATCGCCCCGGGGACTTACACTATCCGCATCACTTCCTGGGACGGGGTTCTGGTAGGTGAACGCGTCTTCAGTGTGACGGTTAATTGACCTGAAGCCAGATACTGGTTTCTAATGATAAGCTGATTGCCAGGATTTCTGTAAAGAATCAACAAGGGGCGAACCGGGTTCGCCCCTTGTTGCCGTCCGGATATTATTGCCCGGGGCAACTGACGGCCTGGCTAAGAACTATAATGGTGAAGTGACTGCAAAAGGATTATTTTCCGGGCAGTTTCGTGAAATATTAAGGAAATTCTTTCTTTGTCGACTCTATTGAGAAGGAACTGAAGGTGTGAAGAGAGAAAAGCATGATATAAAAATTATAAAGCCGCTAGATAATTAAATTGGCTTTAGGGGGAGGAGTTTGTAATGGGTAGCTATCCTTATCTTTTTTCTGAACTGCAAATCGGCAACATAACACTAAAAAACCGGGTTGTAATGGGCCCCATGTTAGTGGGCTACGCCGACCAATCCGGCAAGGTCAATGAAAATGTGATCAAATATTATGAAGCCAGGGCCAGGGGGGGAGCGGGGCTAATCATTGTAGAAGCCAGCTGTGTAGATGTTCCTACCGGAAAGGAAGGCGCGGGGCAAATACACATCGACAATGCCGGCTGCATACCGGGATTAACCAGCCTGGCCAGGGCCATAAAGAAATACGACTGTAAGGCTTTTATACAATTATTCCACGCCGGCCGGCAGACCTCGAGCCAGATCACGGGGGTACCGCCGGTGGCCCCTACCCGGCAGGGTTTAACCCCCAGCCGGGAAATTCCACGCGAATTAAGCCTTCGCGAAATCAAACATATTATAGCCCAGTTCATCCAGGCCGCCGAATATGCCCGTCAGGCCGGATTTGACGGGGTGGAGCTGCATGCCGCGCACGGTTACCTTTTAAATGAATTCCTGTCGCCCAGGAACACGCGTCAAGACGAATACGGGGGCTGTTTAGAAAACCGTATGCGCATACTCCTGGAGGTTATCAACGGGATAAAAAGCCAGAACAATGGTTTGGCCGTCTCGGTGCGCTTAAACATCGACGATTTCACTCCCGGCGGGCTGCAGCCGGAACAGAGTATAATCATCGCCAGAGAACTCGAAAACCAGGGGGCCGGCCTGATAAACTGCACTTGCGGCACTTATGAATCCGGTCTGACCAGTATCGAACCAGCTTCTTATCCTGAAGGCTGGCGGGTATATTTGGCGGAGAAAGTAAAACAGATGGTGCAGATTCCGGTCATAACCGGCGGCATGATTTACAACCCGGATTTTGCGGAAAAGGTCGTCGCTGAGGGGCGTTCTGATTTGGTATTTCTGGGACGCAGCCTGTTGGCTGATCCCAGCTGGCCGTTGAAGGCGCAGCGGGGCAAATGCGGAAATATCAGACCCTGTATACGCTGCAACGGCTGCATAAATCTACACTTTGCGGGGATGCCGGTTAGCTGTACGGTCAACCCGGCAACGGGGAGGGAAAAGCAATACCATTCCCGCTTGGCCAAGGTTCCGGTAAAATCGAAGGTTGATATTATAGGCGCAGGGCCGGCAGGGATTCAGGCTGCCTTGACCCTTGACAACATGGGTTTTGAGGTCAGCCTGTTTGAAAAGTCTTCACATCCCGGCGGCCTGTTGAGGTATGCCTCTACGCCGCCGCATAAGGAACGAATCAAAGACTATCACAAATTCCTCACTAACCGCCTTAAAGCCAGTGGGATAAACCAATTCTATGATTGCCAGTATCAGCTGACCGACCTCCAAACCAGGCGGCCCGACCACCTGATTATTGCCACCGGTTCACGCCCCCAGATACCTACTCTGCCTGGAATTGAAGAGTGCTTGAACCTGGAGGATGTTCTGGACGGAAGAATTCCTGTCAGCGAGAATGAAGTGGCAGTCATCGGCGGGGGCAGCAACGGCTGCGAAGTGGCCGATTATCTGCTGCAATTCGGCAACCGCATCACTATTCTGGAAGGACGTCCCAGGGTAGCAGCCGATATGGAAAAGAAAAACCGCCGCGATCTTTTGAACCGCCTGGAGGCGGGCGGGGTCACGCTTTTAGTCAGGCATAAAGTGCTGAATATTAACTCGCAAGGGGTTGTGACCGTCGATTCAGCCCAAAACCAGAGAGAAATACCCGCACAGCGGGTAATACTGGCCACCGGGTATAAACCGGTCAATCAGCTTTACCACCAGGCCCGGCGGCTGATGTCTTCAGTCCACGTCATCGGAGACGCCCTGAGGGTCAGGGGCTTTAAAAGCGCCATCCTGGAGGGACAGATGACAGCTTATATGATCTACCGGGAACAGGTCAAACCAAAACAGAGGGGCCAGAGTTCTTGAATCATGAAAATTTAAAAAATGAAAAACGGCGCATTTCAGCAATGATGAAATATGAGCGCCAGGCTTACCGGGCTGGCCATCAGATTATTGCCGGCATAGACGAGGTCGGGCGCGGGCCATTGGCAGGGCCGGTGGTGGCTGCGGCCGTGATTCTCCCGCCCCGTTTCTTCCTGGCCGGCATCGACGATTCCAAGCAGCTCTCCGCTGTAAAGCGCAGTCGTCTGGCTGCGGAGATAAAACAGCAGGCTATAGCCTGGACGGTTGCCAGTGTATATCCGTCCCGCCTGGATGAAGTCAATATACTAAACGCTACCCGTGAGGCCATGTGCCATTGCATCAAACACCTGTCACCCCGGCCGGATTTCCTGCTTATTGATGCCCTGCGCCTCAATAGTATAGCAATCGAACAGCTGCCATTGGTTAAAGGTGACAGCCTTAGCGCCTCCATCGCCTGCGCCTCTATTCTGGCCAAGGTTGAAAGGGATATGGCCATGGAGGGCTTCAACCAGCTTTATCCCGGCTATGGCCTGGCCAAGCACAAAGGGTATGCCACCCGCGAGCATATAGAGGCCTTATGTCGTCTGGGGCCCTGTGAAATACATCGAAGGAGTTTCGATCCCATTAAATCATGGTTCGCAGGAGGAAGCGATGTACAACAACCCGCTCTATTTGAACAGGACGATTCTTGATATCGCCTCATTGCCTGCGGACAAGGCCTTGGTATTTCATCAGGGCGAACTCCTGCAAGGCCTGGTGAAAGCCATACATACGGATGGCACGGTATTGTTGGCCTTGAAAGGGCGGGTGATCGAGGCGTCTGCCCGGATTCCGGTGGAGGTGGGGCAAAACCTGTTCCTGATGGTAGACCAGGCCGAAGCAGGCCGGGTCCGCCTGAAAATCATGACCCCGGCTGGCATTCAGCAAATTGAAGACCGGACTATTGCGGAGCGGCTGATGGAAATCGGGATTTCGCCGCAGGCCAAAGAGGCTCAAATGGCCAGACAGCTCCTAAGCTACAATCTGGGCATTAATCGCCACAACCTGGATATGATGAATAGAAGCACCGCCATGTTGGGCGAAGCCACCCCGGAGAATATCAACCTGGCCGCTTTTCAGCTGGCCCGCAATCTTCCCCAGCACCCGGCTGTCCTGCAGTCGCTGGCCCGGTATAGCAGTCCGGGTTCTGATGTCATCACCCTGATACAGGATGTGCTGCGGCTGGTCTCTGCCGATTATCCGGCTGAAGAGGCGCCTCAGCCGCAGAACAGGGCGGACAATCTTCCTCAAGCAGGGATAAAACCGGCCCACACTACTGCGGCTGCAATGCCCAAGCAGGAGCAAGCCCTCATAAGCAGCCCGTCAAGCCACCCGGCCGGCGACAAGCCCTACATGCCTGTAAACAGCGCCGTTGTTCATCCGCCGGCGGCGTCCGGGGATATCTTAAAGCAACTGCTGATTTTAGTACGCCAGCAATTGAATGCCTACCGCCTTGAAATCGGTGCTCCGGCTCCGGCCTTGTCTTCTCGCCTGGAGGATATGGTCCGCTCTCAGCCCGAGATGCTGCGGGGGTTGCTGGTGGCGGAAGATATGATGAATGAGGCCGAAAAATCCGGGGTTTATCGCCCCGGCTCCGCGGTGCTGAGCAGACTTGAGGCTTTAAGCCGCGAAATCATGGGACAGCAAGTAATCAACCTCCCCACTCCCGCTGTGACGGAGGAAGCCCCCCAGTGCTATTTCGCCTTGCCGGTGCAGATAGGAGAAGAAAGACGGCGCTGTGAAATCCACATCAGCGGTGAACCCGGCCAGTCCGGATTAAGGGAGCAAGAGCAGATCAATGTAGCGGTGTCATTGGACACTCCCGCACTTGGAGCGGTTTTGTTTCATGTAACCTGGCATAAGTCCAGATTTATGGAAATCCGCAGTGTGGTTGAAAGTCAAGCCAGTTATGATATCTTGCAGCTTTATCTGCCGGAACTTTATCGAGCACTTGAAAACCTGGGCTATACGGTGAGAGACTGCGGCATGAAGGTCAGCCCTCCCGGAGAGCCCGCCCAGAGCCTAAAAATAGTACCCCGCCCCCCGGAAAATCATGGCCCGGGCTGGCGGTCTAAAGTTGACATTAAGGTCTAGAAGGACTGGTGCTAGAAGAGAACGACCTTTTGATAACATTCCAGGAGTCTGAGATGAAAGAACAAGATCCCCCGGCCAGGGCAGTGGCCTTATCCTATGATCAGGACCGAGACCAGGCGCCGGTGGTGGTAGCCAAAGGTCAAGGCTTGATTGCCGAGCGTATTAAAGCCCTGGCAGCAGAACACAACATCCCTGTTCAGGAGAATCAAGTCCTGATAAAATATCTCATGGCTTTGCAGATCTATGAGGAGATACCGCCCGAGCTATACCAGGTGGTGGCGGAGATATTGGCCTTCATATATCGCATTGACCAGCGTTATTGACGGTGGTGACTATTATGGCAAATCCTCTGGGAAAAATGGGTGAAGATCTGGCCGTAAAATACCTGGAGAAAAAGGGCTATTGCATCGTGGAACGCAATTATCGCACCCCCTACGGGGAAGTCGATATTATCTGCTCCGACCGCGGTGAGCTGGTCTTTGTCGAAGTCAAAACACGGCGCTGCACCAGCTACGGCTCCCCTGAGGAGGCTGTCACCCGCCGTAAAAAAGAGCATATTAAAAAAACCGCTTTGTGTTACCTGGCCGGTTTGAACAGACCCTGCCGAAACATCCGCTTCGATGTGATCGCTATACTTATAGAGTCATCACCCGCCATCAATCACATTCAAAACGCCTTTTGACAAAACCATGGCAGATCTAAACCTTAAACCACAGGGGCTGAACGGTTTAAGGGCTGTGATGCCGTAAATACTAAGTTGAAAACAAGGAGTGAAAACAATGTCTTCGATCGGGGCTCACCTGGGAATCGGCAAGGGCTTAAAACACACCGCCGACGAAGCCGTGGCAATGAATCTGGAATGCCTGCAGATCTTCCTGCGCAATCCCCGCGGCAGCAAAGCCCGTCAATTAAAAGACAGCGAAGTGGCCTACTTCAAAGCGGCTCTGGCAAAGCACCGCATCCGCCCCCTGGCGGTGCATGTCACTTACATCTGCAATCCGGCGGCAGCAGATCCCGGCCTGTACGATCTGGCCCGAAGCATAATCGCGGAAGACCTGGAGCGCTCCGCGCAAATCGGGGCTGATTATCTGGTCATGCATCCCGGTTCATATACCACGAGCTCAGCAGAGCAAGGCCTGGAACGGGTGGGCATGATACTGAATCAGGTCCTCGGCCGGGATGAAAGCCGGGTAACCGTGCTCCTGGAAACAATGTCCGGGCAGGGGACCGAATTGGGAAGGGATTTTAATGAATTAAACGAAATACTAAAGATGATCAACCAAAGTGAGCGGGTCGGAATCTGTTTTGACACCTGCCACGCCTATGCTGCCGGTTATGACTGCAGCAGCCCGGCGGGATTAGAAGCCCTCCTTAAAGAGATCGACAATAGCTTTGGCAGGGAGCGCATCAAGCTTATCCATGCCAATGATTGCCTGTCAGCCCTGGGATCGCACCGCGATCGACATGCACATATCGGAGCAGGTTCTATCGGGGCCAGCGGGTTTAGGGAGATGTTTGCCCGCCCCTTCTGGGCCGATCTGCCGATGATCGTGGAAACACCGGCCGAAGGACTCTTGGAGGATATCAACAGATTAAAAAAGATGCGTCAACAGGAGCGGAGAGGATGATAGCACATGCTTGTATATGGTAAGGAACTGCGTGAAGAGATGAAAAAGTGCATTAAACAGCAAGCCATGCAATTGCCCCTGCAAATGGCAATATTAAAAATCGGAAATGACAAGGCCTCGCAGTCATATGTCAATGGACTGGTCAATTTCGGCAAAGAGGTGGGGATTCCGGTAAAAACCATCTACCTTGACGAGCACTGCACTCAGGCCGAGGCCCGGCAAATAATCATCGACTTGAACCATGATCCCGATATCACCGGCATCATGATACAGAAGCCCCTGCCGGCTCACATAGACGACAACAGCCTGCTGCACACTATCGACTATCACAAAGATGTGGAAGGCTTGCATTACTATAACCTTGGCAAACTGCTGGCCAAAGAACCCGGAGTCTGTCCGTCGACACCCAAGGCCATCATGACCATGCTTAGAGCCAATCAGGTTGATCTTACCGGCAAAAAAGTGACAATAGTGGGGCGCAGTACTATCGTGGGCAGTCCATTGGCGGTGATGATGACCGCCCAGGATGCCACGGTAACCCTGTGTCATACCCGGACCCGGCGCCTGGAACAGGAGACCAGGGCGGCTGATATAGTGGTAGCCGCAGTGGGAAAGGCCGACTTCATAACATCGGATATGGTCAGTGACGGCTGTATCATCATGGACGCCGGCATCAATGTTGATGACTCCGGGACTATACACGGAGACGTGCACCCGGAGGCCGCCGCCCGGGCCAGGATTGCCAGCGCAGTACCCGGAGGCATCGGGATGATCACTGTAGCTGAACTATTTGACAATCTGGTCACTTTAGGAGGGCAGCAAGGGGATCCCCAAATAAAGCAATCCGGGCCGGAGAATTAATTTCTATACAAATTGTTTTTGTTCCTAAAGCAGGATTTTGAAACTTATATCTAAAATACAAAGGTTATTGGAAGCAATGCGAGTGACCAATAGATAATGATAAGGAGAGGGGTATCTCATGAACGAAGAATTGCTAAAGAAAGGCTACGTACAGGTCTACACCGGTAACTGCAAAGGCAAAACCACCGCAGCATTGGGATTGGCATTCAGAGCTATGGGTAAGGGCTTGAAGACTTATGTGGGACAATTCATGAAAGGCGGGGAGTATGCCGAGTTAGAGTCCGCCAGGATGGTGAGCCCATATATCACTATTGAACAGTATGGGAAAAAGGGATTCATTAAACTTACCAACCCGCCCCCGCAGGAAGCGGTTGACCTGGCCAGTGAAGGGCTGGAAAAAGCTAAAAAGGCCATGGCCTCAGGGCAGTATGATATTATTGTCCTGGACGAAATCAATACCGCCAACTATTTCAATCTGATTCCCGTGGAGGCTATTCTGGAACTCATTAAAAACAAGCCCGATGGCATGGAATTAATCTTGACCGGCGGCCCTAAAGCGCATGATCGCGTCATCGAAGAGGCCGATCTGGTGACCCAGATGGTAGAAGTAAAGCATTACTATCAACAGGGAGTACCGGCCCGGGAGGGCATTGAAAAATAGCAATTAACCTCTATGGCATTTAAGGTCGGGGTAATGATTATATTCGCCCCGGCCTTCTTTATTTATTGATCTCTTTCAATACTTTAGCCGCTGGGCGGGGATAGTTTCTGGGATGAGCGGCGGGCAATCCGGTAGAATTACCAAGCTTTATTACGGTGTCATAAACCGGCAAGGACCAAGCGTATAAAGAAAAAGAAATATTCCCGCTGAAAGCGGGAACAAAAAGAATGGGATCATATGTTAGAGCTCTAAAAGAGCTATTCACCAAATAAAAAAACCATACCCGTATAAGGTATGGCTACCATGCCTGACCTGCAGACGACCTGAAAATCAGGCATTTGCAAGCATTACCAAACCACATCCAAGCATACCTAAATACGCCTGTCATGATTAAGCACAGCATAATAAACTCCTTTCCAAAAATACGGGGAGGCATAACCGTTTCCAGTTACACCCACAGGCCACCAGCCATAGCATTGCCTTAGACTGGGAAGCTCGGAGTTGTATGCGATTTTAACTTATTAAAATAATAACATAGCAGTCCGGATTAAGCCAGTATTTTTTATAACACCGCATTCATACTGAGCAGAAAATAAATAAGCATAGCCGCCAATAACAAAGTTAGACAACCGAAAAGTATGGCGGCTTTGTGATTCTTCCAAAAAGATCCTGATTTGTCCGACATGTCCCATCCCCCCCTGCTGGCCTTCCCCATCCAAGTTGGCCTGAACCCGTTACCTTATTGTATACAGGCGGAGGGGCTTCCTCCAAGTGTTTTCTTCAGCCGGCTACAGAGGAGTCAAATGCTTAATGGCGCCAGTATTTCCGATCCAGACTGCGATACTGTATGGCCTCGGCCAGGTGATGGGCCTGCACCCTTTCGCTTTGCTCCAAATCCGCAATAGTGCGGGCTACCTTTAAGACCCGGTCGTAAGCGCGGGCGCTCATACGCAGGTGCTTAAAGGCCATTTTCATCATGGTATCGGCCCGGGCGTCCAGCTGGCAAAACTGTTTTATCTCCTTGGGCCCCATCTTGGAGTTGAGCATCCCGGGCAGATGGTTGAAGCGCTCGGCCTGCACCTCTCTGGCTCTGACGATGGCCTCTCTCATCATGGCGGTACTCAAACCTGTGGAATTGTCTGTCAAATCTTCATAGTGTATGCGCGGCACCTCCAGGTGAATATCCATGCGATCCAATAATGGCCCGCTGACCCGGTTTAAATAACGCTGCACCTGCAGCGGGGTGCAGCGGCATTCAAGGTCTGACCCTAACAGGCCGCATTGGCAGGGATTCATAGAGGCGATCAAACAAAAGCTGGCAGGATAGGTGTAAGTGGCCTGGGCCCTGGCTACGGTGACGGCGCGGTCCTCCAGGGGCTGCCGCAAAGCTTCCAGGACGTCGCGGTTGAACTCTGGCATTTCATCCAGAAACAAGACCCCGTTAAGCGCCAGGCTGATTTCTCCGGGCCGGGGGATCTTGCCCCCGCCGATTATGCTGGCCGAAGAGGCGTTTTTATGAGGGCTCCTGAACGGCCGGGTCAATATGAGGGGCTGATCTGCGCTGAGCAGGTTAGCCACCGAATAAATACGGGTTGTTTCCAGGATTTCATCGCGGCTCATGGGAGGCAGGATGCCGGGGAAGCGGCGCGCCAGCATGGTCTTCCCGCCTCCCGGGGGGCCGATCATAAGGACATTATGCATTCCGGCAGCCGCAGTCAGGAGGGCTCTTTTGGCAGTCTCCTGGCCGCGCACCTCGGCAAAATCATGGCTTTCACGCTGGCTCCCCAGATTGTCCAGGCTTACCGTAGCGGTAGGGGTAATGGTCCGGTCGCCCTCCAGATACTCCCCGGCCTGTTTGAGGCTGGTTACCGGGATTATTGTGATGCCTCCGGTAACGGCTGCTTCAAGGCTGTTGGCTGTGGGAACCATAAATATGCTGCCGGCCGGATCCTGGGAGAGTTTCAGCGACATGGAAAGAATACCGGGGACGGGGCGCAGAGTTCCGTCCAAGGAGAGTTCGCCGGCCAGGTAAGTGTTGTCGGGCGGGGAGGTATTCAGCTGTGATGAGGCTAAGAGAATGCCGATAGCAATGGCCAGATCAAAATGGCTGCCTTCTTTTTTTAAATCAGCAGGGGCCAGATTAACGGTAATGCGCCGGTTAGGGAACTCGTAGCCCGAGTTTTTCACAGCGGCGCGCACCCTTTCCCGAGCTTCCTTGATGGCCACAGACGCCAGGCCGACCACATCAAAAGCCGGCAGTCCGGAGTGAATGTCCACTTCAACCTTGACAGGCAAGGCGTTAATGCCGGCCAGCACCAAAGTATTTACACTTGCAAGCATGTTCAAGACCTCGTTGTTCGGATAAATGGGATAAACTGGTTAGCAACAGTTTACCATATTTATCCATGGGCATAAGACATCTGCAAGAAAAATTTATCCTTCAACCCAACCGGGAAAACCGTATCACAGACGGTTTAATCTGCCTGCGAAGCATATCGTCCATACTGCCGGGCCTGTTTACAAGGACGGCAAACACGGTGAAGAGGACCTGCTGTAAATTTGCATGCGGAATATAAGGAGGGTATTATGAATGGCATATCGCGAAATTCTCTTGACGACTTTATGGTAATGTATGATGGAATAATGGTTTGCGGATTTCCCATCATTGCATGCGAAATAATCAATTTCTGTCTCCGCTGAACTTTACTGCCGCTTGATTCGTTAATTGCCTTAATGACCGCGGGGGGATGGGGGGCAAGCGCCCTCGTTCAAGATCAGCAATAAATCCGCAAAACGCTGCAGATGGTAGCGGGCCAGATTGCATCGGGTCCCATCGCCGATGGCGGCGCAGTCCATGTTGGCGGCCAGGGCCGCCCGGATGCCGGATTCGGCGTCTTCAACCACCAAACATTGCGGCGGGTCAATACCCAAACCGGCGCTGGCTTTTAAAAACACTTCCGGGTCAGGCTTGGAGCGGGTGATGTGGGTGCCGTCCGCTACAGCGTCAAAGTAATTTTCCAGTCCGAGCCGTTTTAAGATGTATGCGGCATTCTTGCTGGAGGAGCCTATGGCCATAAGAATCCCCCGGTCTCTTATCCGCTCCATGGTGTCTTTCACCTCGGGGTCCAGGTCGGCCGGCGACATGTTTTGCAGCAGACTGAGATAGAGTTCATTCTTTTTTTGGAGGTAATGATCCTTCTCCTTCTGACCAAGCCGGCGGGGGCAATACTCCAGAATGATCTCCAGGCTTTCAGCGCGGCTGATCCCGCGCAGGCGGTTATTGATGGTTTCGTCAAAATGTGCCCCGATTTTATCGGCTATCTGTTTCCAGGCCTGATAGTGATAGCGGTCGGTGTGGCAAATAACCCCGTCCAGGTCGAAAATAACCGCTTTATACTTCATGAAAAGACTCCCTTGGCCATACTGCCGGGCGGGCAACGGTAAGGGTGTCCGCCACAAGATACTCCCGGCCGTATACGAATATCTTTTTGGCACTGCCGCATTCCAGGGTGAGAATACATTCGTTTTCTTTAACGTGCACCATGATCCGGCTGTCTTCAATGCATATTTTGAAGCGGTAAGCCGTCCAGGCCCGGGGCAAAACCGGGGCCAGAAATATTCCGCTTTCTTTAAGCCGGAAGCCTCCGAAGCCATAAACAACGCCCATGTAATTATTGCCCATATTGGCGATATGAAGGCCATCCTGGGTATTATTGTGTTTGTCGTCCAGATCTAAGCGGGCGGTATCCTTAAAATAGGCAAAGGCCTTCTCGGTCATACCCAGGCGAGCCGCCATGATGCCAAATATGCCCCGGGAAAGCGAGGAATCATGGGTGGTGACTTTTTCATAAAAGTGGTGGGAATTAAGCATGGTTTCCTCGGATTGGGCGTCTTCCAGCAGAAAATGGGCCAGGACCGTATCGGCCTGTTTGCATACCTGGTGACGGTATAAATACAGGGGATGATAATTGAGCAGCAAAGGAAATTTATCCGGGGGAATCTCCTTGAGGTCCCAGGACTGCTTCTGTAGAAAAGAGTCGTCCTGGGGATTGATTTTCAGCTTTTCATCATAGGGCAGATACATATGGTCGGCGGCTTTTTTAAAAGCCTCGATTTCTTGCGGTCTTATTTGTATTTTTTGTTCCAGTTCATTCAAACCGCCGCTGCTTTTTAACAGATGATAAATTTTGACCGCCCAGTGCAAATGATATTGGGCCAGCACATTGGTATAATAATTGTTGTTTACGATGCAGGTATACTCGTCGGGACCGGTCACGCTGTTGATATGGAAGCGGCCCTGGTGGAAATTCCCCACCTCCAGCCATAAACGGGCGGTTTCCCAAATAATCTCGGCGCCCACCGCTCGCATAAACATGAGGTCTTTGGTCGCCAGATAATAAGCGATGATCGCATAGGCAATATCCCCATTGATATGGTACTGGGCGGAACCGGCCGGGAAAAAACCGGAGCATTCCCGGCCCATGATGGTTCGCCAGGGATAAAGCGCTCCGCTTTCATGTCCCAAAATGCGGGCGTTTTCCCGGGCCATATCCAGGGTGGCATAACGATAGGTGATCAGCTTTTTGGAAATATCGGGATTGGTGATGGTGAAAAAAGGTTGAATATATATTTCCGAATCCCAGAAGTATTGCCCCTCATAGCCGTCGCCGCTCAGTCCTTTGGGGGCGATATTGCTGTATTCATCCTTGCCTACCGATTGGATCAATTGATACAAGCTGAAACGGATGGCGTGATTCAACGGCTCGTCGCCGTCGATTTCGACCGCGCAATTGCTCCAGTATTCGCTCAAATAGGCGGCTTGCTTTTTATACAATTCTCCCAGATCAACCGCCAAAGCCTGTTTCATCTCTATTTCCGCCTGCCGCCGGCAATCGGGGTAGCGAATCGAATCGCAGAAGACCGCATATTTGATCAGCCTGATTTTTTGGCCCGGTTGGGCCCGGGTGACAAATTGGCAGATGGCATCGTGGTTGTCAATGATGAATTCTTGCTGGTGCTCCTGAAACAACTGATTTTTTACGCAACTGCAAACCTCCAGGCCTGATTTTGAAGTTCGGGAGGTGATATAAGAGGCGCCCTCTTTTATTTCGCAGTTTAACGGAATCAAATACTGGATGCATTCGTTGGCCAGGCGGGGATCGCAGGGATGAACATAATTTAAAACGGTTCCGTCATGCACCGATTCGATGACCGCTTTAGCGCAGAAATTCAAGGGCTCCACTTCATATTCGATGGTAAACAGGGGGAGCTGGTGAAAGGAAGCCATCCGGGTAACGGTCAGTCGGAGTTCTTTTCCCCGGGGTGAAAGCCAGCGGACATTTCTCACCGTTATCCCCCGGTCCATATCCAGGCTCAGCTGGCTGTCCAGAATGGTTCCCCTGAACATGCTGAATTCTTCGTCGTCGAAAGTTATCCTGATGGTTTGCGTGTTGGCTATGTTTAAAGTGGTTTGTTTTTCTTCCACCAGTCCGTACAATTTTTCAGATTGCGGCACTCTGGCGTAATCGTAAAACCCGTTGATGTATTGACTGGGGGTAACGTCATATCCCGGCGGATATCCTTCCTCCAGGTCGTAGCGCACGCCGATATATCCGTTGGCGTTATGAAAAAGAACCTCGTGGAGCTTCATATGATAGAGTCCCAGATTGAAATTTCCAACTTCGTATACAGCCGGTTTATTCTTCATAAAATCTCTACTCATCCTTACCCTTATTGCTGATGGCGGCCAATTTTTTCAGAATCCCGCGCATAGACTGCCAGGATTTGATATGATAGTTGGCATTGGTATTGCCGATGCCTACTTTGATCGCGAAAGAATCCGGCGGAAGGGACGCGAACAGATCTTCATCGGTATAATCGTCTCCCGCCCCCAGTATAAAATCAAAATTATTATGCTGAATAAACAACGAGGATACATATCCTTTGTTCACCCGGCCGTCTTTGATTTCCAGGACTTTGTTGCCTTCCTGAAGCCCCAGAGTGGTCGATTGGGTCAGCGACAGCAAGGCCTCTTTCATCTCGCTCAGCTTAATGGCGCTCATATCCGGATCACATTGGCGGTAATGCCAGGCCAGGGAATATTCTTTCTCCTCGATGAAGGAGCCGGGCATACGGTCGGTATATAATTCCAGTATATGACGGACCGAATCTTTCCATTCGTTGTCCAAAGACACGGTCATGGTCCACTCTTTTTGATCGCAACGCCGGATCCACAAGCCGTGGGAGGCTAAAAGATTCAAGTTCAGATCCCCCAGCCATTCCTCCATAATGTTTTTATCGCGGCCGGAAACAATCACCACCGTATTCTGCGGGTCATTGGCCAAATCCGCCAGCAGCAGCTTGAGCTCCTGATCCGGCCCGGCCTGTTCGGGAATGGTCTTAAACCCCACCAAAGTCCCGTCGTAATCCAAGAAAAGGACTCTGTTGCCCGCGCTTTGATAGGCTTGCTCTATTTTGTAAAAGTCTTTTTCGATATTCTCCGAAACACTCTGACCGTTGTCTTCCATGACATGATTCAAGGCGTTCAAAAATTCACTGGCCCAGAAGTTTACATTATAACGTTTTAAGCGTTGATGCATTTTTTTATTTCTGGTCCTAGCCTCATCCCCGGGCATCTCGAGCGCAGCTTTGATCCCCGAGGCAATGGCGTCATAATCATTGGCGTTGACGATCACCGCTTCTCCCAATTCGCTGGCCGCGCCGGCTGTTTCACTGATAACCAGCATGCCTTTGTAATCGGTTCTGGAGGCGATATATTCTTTGGCCACCAGATTCATGCCGTCTCTCAGCGGCGTTACCAGTAACACGTCGGCCCGTTTGTAAAAATAAATCAGGCTGTTTTGAGAGAAGGAACGAAAGAAAAACCAGATAGGCATCCAACTGAAGGTCCCAAACTCGCCGTTTATTTTGCTGACCAATTCTTCTATTTCTTTCAACAGCTCATCGTAAGAGCCCACCCCTTCCCGGGAAGGGGCTACCAGCAGATACAGCTTGATTTTTTCCCGATACTGCGGATATTTGAGCAGGAATTTGCGATAAGCTTTGATGCGTTCCGGAATGCCTTTGCTATAATCGAGCCGGTCTACCGATAAAATTATTTTGCTGCCTTTGACATTTTCAATAATGTCGCCGGTCTCCTGCTGAAATTTTTCCGGGTCGCATTCTCTGGCAAAATAATCATAATCGATGCCCATGGGGAAGGCGTCTACTTGCACGTATCGATCTTCATAACTGATTTTATTGAAATTATGATCGGAACCCAGCAGTCTGCGCACACTGCTCAAGAAGTGACGTACATAGTCGTAAGTGTGAAATCCGATTAAATCCGCGCCCAACAGGCCGCTCAGTATTTCTTCCCGCCATATCAGCAATCTGAAGATTTCAAAGGAAGGAAAAGGAATGTGCAGGAAAAACCCCACTTGCGACTGGGGGTATTTTTCTTTGATCATCTGGGGCAGCAGCATCAAATGATAATCATGCACCCAGATAATATCGTTTTCCTCGATAATCGGCTCCATGCTCTCCAAGAATTTTCGGTTCACGCTCTGGTAAGCTTCCCAAGCTTCATGGTCATACTCGGTTTTATTCTTGAAGTAGTGGAATAGCGGCCATATGGTTTTGTTGCAAAAGCCATGATAATACAAGCTGATATCCTGATCGGATAAAAAAACCGGCCGGCACTGATATTCTTCTTGGAGCCTTTTTTGTACATGGTCTTTTTCGCCGGAAGGCATATCTTCATCGGTTATTCCCAGCCATCCGACCCACACGCTGCCCGCTTGCTGGTGATAATTCTTCAAACCGGTAGCAAGCCCGCCGATGCTGTTTTGAAACGCAAAACCGGCTGCGTTTCTCTGCACCGTTACCGGTAAACGATTGGAAACCAGAATCAATTTACTCATAGGCCTCTCCTCCCCGCCGGTTTCCTGAAGTCATTTTGCATAAAACGCCGAGCTTCAAAAAAACAAAACAGCCTGCTTGTTCAGGTTACTGACCGTTCCGGCAGATACCTGATATTGCCATTATTATTATAAATTATAACATAACTGCTTTTTTCCATCAGTAAGGCCTTGCTTGGGGTAGATAAAAAGCGGTCTGCGATGAGAAGGATGATACATATCCGGGCCTCTCAATTTGAGGTATTATTAGAAGGGAAAATGACCCCGGCAGTGTTGCCGGGAAACCTGATTAGATTTAATCTGAGGTGATATGTAGTGATATTGACTGAAGCAGGTCATTTAATGAACAAGCTGTATGCGTTGGGACCCAGCGAATACCGCACCTATCTTTGGGATGCGCCGCACCCGGCCCTGTTTGAGGGCGGGGTGGCTTTCGCAGGCAGGATATATGTGGAGGCAGTGCGGTCCGTTCTTGGCCGGCGCCAGCCTCAGTGGCTTTTTCTCACTCATGCCCATTGGGATCATTGCGGCGCGGCGGCTTACCTCAAAGAGGCCTTCCCGGATATGAAAATCGCAGCTTCACCCCGGGCGGTGCAGATCCTTAAACGGCCCAACGCCCTTAAACTCATTGCGCAATTGAACCAGGAGGCCGGGGAAGAAGTGCGGCTTTCCCCTGATTTTGCGGGATTACCATTAACCGACCGGCCTTTCCGGAGCTTTGCGGTAGACGTCGAAATCGACGACGGCCAGGTGCTGGAGCTGGGAAAAGGCTTTGCTGTGGAGGCGCTGGCAACTCCCGGACATACGCGCGACCATTTGAGTTATTATCTGCCCCATCAAAAAATACTCATGGTAGGAGAAACGGCCGGGATATTACGCCAAACCGGGGAGTTAAGCTGCGGATTTGTCTCTGATTACGAGGCTTATCTATCTTCGCTGCGGCGTTTGGCTTCGCTGCCGGTGGAGATGCTCTGTCAGGGACACCTTTTAGCGGTGGTGGGCAGAGCAGAGGTTAAGGCCTTTTTTGATCGTTCCATCGACGAGACCTTGCGTTTTAGAGATACCATATACCGGCTGCTCGACGAGGAAGCAGGTTCCATAGACGGGGTGGTGAGGCGGATGAAGAGCCGGTACTATGATTCCTTGCCAATGCCCAAACAACCGGAAGCTCCCTATTTGATAAATGCCACGGCCCAGGTGACGCATTTGGCCGCAAAAAAATTATGAATGTCTATAGGTGATTCATCTGCAGCCGTCGTTTACAAATTGCTAAAAAGTTCTCTCTTTGGGCAAAAGAATAGAGAGCTGCCCGCTGAGATATAACTGTATCAAAACGACGGCCAGAATCACCCCTATACCAATAAACCAAATTGCCCAGAAATATTTAAAAATGTGGGCGTGGCGTTCCTTGAAGGGGGTCTTGAGAGGCTCCTTTTTCTTTATCTCTGCTTTTTTTTCTTCTTTTAATGCCCGGCGTTCTTTTACTTTAGATTTGGACACCGCCATAACTCCTCTACCCTGGATTTTACATAGTTATATTTTTGACTTAATTTGAACCGAATGCAAGCATATTGTGATTATGATAATTCTGCATATTTTCGTTTCAGGCAGGGGAATTATATATTAGAACAAAAGCTCTTAATTTTTAAATAAAAGGAGGATAAAGCATGAAAGGGAATTGGATAGGCACTATCGTACGCTTCATTGTTTCTGCGATTGTTTTAATGTTGGTTGCTTATCTATTGCCGGGTATCAAAGTGGCAGGCTTTACTGGAGCACTAATTGCGGCCATTGTTATAGCAATTATAGGCTACATTGTAGAGTCTGTATTGGGTGACAAGGTTTCACCGCGTTCCAGAGGCCTGGTAGGATTTATCACTGCGGCCATAGTTATCTATGTGGCCCAGTTCATAATTCCCAACTGGTTGTCAGTGTCAGTACTGGGCGCTCTCCTGGCCGCGCTGGTAATCGGAATCGTGGATGCCGTGGTTCCTACGGAAATACGGTAGGACCGGATCAAGCAATTAAATGAAACTGTTGAAAATCGGGTCGGGGGTTCATCGACCTGATTTTTTATTGTATGGCTTGACCTCCCAATAGGGCCAGCAAATGGTGTCAGCAGCGCTTAAATAAGCAGATATTGCCCAAAGCGCACCGTGCGAAAAGGATTGCCAAGCTGAACAAAGACAAGTAAAATGTACTGAGACGAGTAGCGGTGTAACATGGATTTAGGCAGATTAGAGGTGTATTGATGTTTAACATCGGTCCCTGGGAACTAATACTTATTTTGGTAGTAGCTTTGATCGTGGTAGGCCCGGGCAAGCTTCCCGAGGTAGCCAAATCCCTGGGTAAAGCCACCCGGGAGTTCAAGAAAGCCACTACCGGGATAAAAAAGGAATTTGATGAAGCCATCAATTCAGTTGAAGAACCGGCCAGGCCGCCTAAAGCGGAGAGCCAGCCGATTCAGGAGAGTAAAGCCACTCCTGAAGAAGCCGTAGAGAAAAGCAAGGAATAAGCAGTCGGTTGCAAAGCAATTGAATAATACTCAAATCTTATCAAGAGTGGTTGAGGGACGGGCCCGATGAAACCCGGCAACCGCCTCCAGGGGGAGGTATGGTGCCAAATCCTGCAGGAGGCATACTCCTGAAAGATGAGAGAGCATAAACGGCCCTCTCCTTATAGAGGGTTTTTTAATTGGAAGCGCTTTTGATTCAAATATAAATTGAGGGAGGAATTTGTTATGGCTGCGTTGGATGTGTCTGCAAGATTAAAAGAGAGATGTTTAATAATGGATGGGGCTATGGGCACCATGTTGCAGAGGCACGGAATGCAGCCGGGCATGTGTCCTGAACTGTTCGGGGTCCAGCATCCCGAGATCCTGGCGGATATCCATTATCAATATGTGCAAGCCGGGGCTGACATCATTGAAACCAACAGTTTTGGCGCCAATTACTACAAACTGCAGGCTTACGGATTAGAAGACCGGGTGGAGGAATTAAACCTTGAGGCGGTTCGTATAGCCAAGCGGGCCAGTGCCGGCAAGGCCCTGGTGGCAGCCTCCATCGGCCCTGCCGGCAAGCTGTTGAAGCCGATGGGGACGCTTGATTTCGATGATCTGTACCGGGTTTATGCCCAGCAGATCACGGCCTGTGAAAAGGCCGGAGCCGACCTGATTTCGATTGAAACCATGACTGATATAGGCGAGATGCGCGCTGCGGTGATTGCAGCCCAAAGCTGCTCGGGGCTGCCGGTTATTGCCCATATGAGCTTTGAAAGCGGAGGGCGCACCATGATGGGCACCGATGCGAAGACCGCCCTGATCATCCTGGAGGCCTTAAGGCCGCTGGCCATAGGAGCCAACTGCTCCGGCGGAGCCCAAGACCTTTTGCCGGTGATTGCGGAGATGGGGCGCTTAAGCGATATTTTTCTTTCGGTCGAGCCCAATGCCGGGCTACCGGTATTGGTTGACGGGAAAACGTTCTTTCCCGATTCGCCTGATGAGATGGCTGAACAGGCGCTGCGCTTGCGCCAGGCCGGGGCCAACATAATCGGGGGCTGCTGCGGCACTACCCCGGAGCACATCCAGGCTATGGCAGCGGCCCTGCGGGGAATGACCCCGGTTAAAAGAACCGCCGCCAAAATCAGGGCGCTGGCCTCACGTTCCCGGACGGTGATGATCGGCCATAGCCAGGAATTGGCTTTTATCGGGGAACGCATCAATCCCACCGCCCGCAAGCGCCTGGCGCAAGACATCAAAGACGGTCACATGAACCTGGTGGTAGAGGAAGCCCGCCGGCAGGTGGAGAGCGGCGCTCCCATACTGGATGTCAATATGGGGGTTCCAGGCATAGATGAGGCTGAGGCTATGGCCAAAGCGGTTATGGAGATTCAGGCCGCGGTGGACCGGCCCCTCTCCATTGACTCCACCCATCCTGAAGCCATTGAGGCCGGGCTCAAGCAGTTTGTGGGCCGGCCCCTCATAAACTCCACCACAGCTGAATATAAGCAAATAGATGTTATACTGCCCCTGGCCAAAAAATACGGGGCGGCTGTTTTAGGACTGTGTCTGGACGAAAAAGGCATTCCCGCTAACGCTGACGAACGCCTGGAGCTGGCCGGAAGAATATACCAGCAAGCCCGGGCTTTGGGTTTGAGGGATGAAGATATCTACATCGACTGCCTGGTGACGACTGCGGGAGCGGAACAGTCACGGGTGATGGAAACTCTGAAAGCCCTGACGGCGGTTAAAAACCAGCTGGGACTGGGCACGGTCCTGGGGGTGAGCAATGTTTCCCACGGCCTGCCAGCCCGGGAAATCCTGACCTCCGCCTTCCTGGCCATGGCCTGGGCGGCGGGACTGGATCTCCCGATAATGAACCCGTTCGATGACAGAGTGCGGGATGTTACCAGGGCGGCTGCAGTGCTTTTGAATCAGGATCCGGGAGCCAAATCCTACATTGCTCATTTTCAGAACCGGACGGCTCCGTCACAGCCGGTCCGCCATCAAGTATGCCAGCGATGCAATATACCCGAGTTGCTCCAGGCTGCTCCCGCGGCGCAACAGGCCGATACCGCGCAGCCGGAGGGATTGAGCCCGCTGGGCCGGGCAGTTCTGGAGGGCGATCAGCAAAGTATCATGGGGCTGCTGCAGGAAGCCCTGCAAAAAGACGATGCCATGAAAGTAGTCAACCAGGATCTCATTCCGGGTATTGAGGAAGCCGGCCTGCGCTACGACCGGAAGGTGTATTTCCTGCCCCAGTTGATGATGGCGGCGGAAACCATGAAAAAGGCCTTTACTTATTTAAAACCGCTGTTAAAAGATGAGGTGTTGGCATCCCGGAGCACGGTGGTATTGGCCACGGTCGAAGGCGATATCCACGATATCGGCAAAAATATTGTGGGCATCATGCTGGAGAACTATGGATTTAAGGTGATCGATCTGGGCAAGGACGTTCCCTCCGCCAGGATATTGGCTGAGGCTGAGCAGCAAAAGGCGGCTATCATCGGGCTGAGCGCTTTGATGACTACCACTATGCCGCGCATGGCCGAGGTCATCGCCGGGGTCAAAGAACGGCGGCTGAGCTGTAAAGTGATGGTGGGAGGCGCGGTTTTGACCAGGGAATATGCCGATTTGATCGGCGCTGATGGATTTGCAGCGGACGCCCGCCAGGCAATCGCGGTTGCCAATGGGCTGGTTGATATAAACTAAGGGGGAGGAGCTATGACCTGCAAGAAGACTTATGAGGAAATCAACGAAAAAATTCGCCGGGGAGAAGCGGTGGTTGTAACCGCTGAAGAAGTCATCGATGTGGTAGCGGAAAAAGGCTATGCTAAAGCAGCTCAGGAAATCGATGTGGTTACCACTGGAACCTTTGGCCCCATGTGCTCATCGGGGGTATTTATCAATTTCGGCCATTCCAAACCGCGCATACGCATGCAGAAAGTGTGGCTGAACGGGGTGGAGGCTTACGGAGGCATTGCCGCCGTTGACGCCTATCTGGGCGCGACCCAGGTGGCCGACAATGACCCGGAGAATAAAGTATACCCCGGGCGCTTTATGTATGGCGGGGGCCATGTCATCCATGACCTGGTGGCGGGAAAAGAAATCCGTCTGGAGGCTATTTCCTACGGCACCGATTGCTACCCTAACAAAAAGGTGGACACGGTAATCACCCTGGCTGATGTTAATGAAGCTTTCATGTTCAACCCCCGCAACGCTTATCAGAATTATAACTGTGCGGTGAATCTGGGGGATAAAAACATATATACCTATATGGGGGTTCTTAAACCCCGCCTGGGCAATGCGGCTTACTCGACCGCCGGCCAATTAAGCCCCTTGTTCAATGATCCCCATTATAGAACCACCGGTATCGGCACCCGCATCTTCCTGGGCGGCGGTGTAGGCTATGTGGCCTGGAATGGCACCCAGCACCATCCCAATGTGCCCCGGGGGGAAAATGGCGTACCCATGGCCACGGCCGGGACCCTCTCCCTGATAGGGGATCTGAAACAGATGGATCCCCACTGGTTGGTAGGTCTGAGTTATCTGGGCTATGGACCCACACTGGCGGTAGGGGTGGGCATCCCCATTCCCATCCTGGATGAGGAGATGCTGCGCTACACCGCGGTGAAGGATGAAGAAATCTTCTGCCCGGTGGTGGATTACCATCAGGGCTATCCTTACGGCAATCATACCGATCTGGGTTTTGTCAGCTTCAAAGACCTCAAGAGCGGCAAGGTTACAATAAACGGCCAGGAAGTGGTGACAACTCCCCAGTCCAGTTATCCCCGGGCCAGGCAAATAGCCGGCATTCTCAAAGCATGGATTCAG
>NZ_DCEA01000094.1:5060-6049 GCF_002316705.1 Syntrophomonas sp. UBA1041 | reverse complement strand
ACGGGGCTCGATCTTTCCAAGCTATACGCCCTGGGGGCGGCGATTTTGTATCCAACTTTGTCCAGCCTGCTATTGCTGCTATACCTTCGCGACCGGCGGCATCACCCCTTATGGCTGAAGACCCTTTATGGCTTGCTGCTGGTGGTGGGGATCAATCTTCTGGGCGGATATACTGTAATAGCCAGTCTGGCAGACATCCGCTATATCATGAACATAAAGATTTTCAGCGGGGTTAAATTATCCTTCTTCCTGCCCTTGTTACTGTTCATGCTAAATTATTTCAGCTGTTTCAAAGGCGAAGATAAGCTTAGTATGGCGGTATGGAAGACCCTGCAGTTAAAGCCCAGCTACCTGGTCCTGTTCTTATTCGCAGTAGCTGCGGCCGCGGGATATTATTATCTGGGGCGGAGCGGCAACAATATCGTCAGTGTATCTTCATTAGAACTGCGGGTGCGTGAAATCCTGGAAATGATATTTCCCGCCCGGCCGCGTTTCAAAGAAATCATGATTGGTTACCCGGCCCTGATCTCTGGAATATACCTTTATCATAAGTATCGCCAGGACTTCATACTATTCATATGGGGCCTGGCGGTGACAGTCGGCAGCATTTCTATGGTCAACAGCTTCTGCCATGTATTTACCACTGCCTCAATATCACTGCAGCGCAGTTTAGCAGGGATTCTGGTGGGGGCAGTAATAGGCCTGGGCGTGGTCCTGGGCATAATGCTTTTGGAATGGATAGCCAAGCGGTTTTTTCCGGAGATACTCAACTATGATTACCGGTAATAAATAGGCTGTCCCCGAGAGTCGGAAGTCTCCAAGGACAGCCTGATATTTCCTATGAGCAGGTGTGGTTTGCCAAACCGCACCTTTTTTCTCGCTTATAATTCCCTGGGTCTGAGGGTGGGGAAAAGGATGACATCGCGTATCGATGGCGACCCGGTGATGAGCATGACCAAACGATCGATACCAATGCCCAGTCCCCCTGC
>NZ_DCEA01000094.1:0-4776 GCF_002316705.1 Syntrophomonas sp. UBA1041 | reverse complement strand
ATCGGATCGTTAAGTTCGGAGAAGGCATTGGCGATCTCCCGCTGCATGATAAAGACCTCAAAGCGGTCGGTCAATTCAGGATGCTCACGGTTGCGTTTAGCCAGTGGCGATATTTCAACCGGATGGCCGTATACAAAGGTGGGCTGAATAAGCTGTTCTTCAACCCGGGCCTCAAAGACCTCGTTGATTATCTCACCCCGGGATGCCGTATCATCTACCTCCAGCCCCAGACTTCTAGCCTGGGTGCGGGCGGTCTCATCATCACTTATTGTACGGAAGTCCAGACCAGTATGTTCTTTAATGGCGTCAAGCATCTGCACCCGCTTCCAGGGTGTCGAAAAATCGATAATCTGTCCTTCAAATTCTACCTGCATGGAGCCATTGACTTTGAAAGCCGCTCTGCTGATCAATTCCTCAGTTAATTCCATCATGTCCTCATAGTCGGCATAGGCCTGGTACAGCTCCAGCATGGTAAATTCGGGATTGTGGCGGGTCGATATCCCTTCATTGCGGAAGTTGCGGTTGATTTCGTAGACTTTCTCCAGCCCTCCCACTAAAAGCCTCTTTAGATAAAGCTCTGGAGCCACCCGCAAGTAAAGATCCATATCCAAAGCATTGTGGTGGGTGATAAAGGGACGAGCTGTAGCGCCTCCCGGTATAGGTTGCATCATTGGAGTTTCTACCTCCAGGAATCCCTTGCTATCCAGATAATTTCTTATTTCCTTAACAACCTGACTGCGTTTGATGAATACCTCTTTGACCTCCGGATTGACGATCAAATCGACATAGCGCTGCCGATAGCGCAGTTCCACATCCTTAAGGCCATGCCACTTTTCCGGCAGGGGGTGCAATGATTTGGACAGATAAACCAAATCACTAACGTGAATACTGATTTCGCCCTTCTGGGTTTTGAAGACCTGACCTTCAATCCCGACCAGATCACCCATATCCATTTTTTTGTACAAATCATATTGGGCTTCCCCCAGATCATCGGCGCGAAAATACAGTTGAATTCTGCCGCTAATGTCCTGCAGATGCGCAAATCCAGCCTTGCCATGCCTGCGCTTGGACATGATGCGTCCTGCCACTCTGGCAGTCTGGTTTTCCCATTGCTCGAATTCGTCGACTATGGGCTTGGTAAAGGCATTACGTTCAAAACGATGGCCAAAGGGGTCCAATCCCAGGGACTTTAACTCTTCCATTTTTTCCAGGCGGACTTTTCTCAATTCGCTCAGGTTTTGCTCTTGCTCAGACATCAAGACACTTCCTCACATTTTGTTACCAGACCACAAGCCTTCGCTGCTTAAGCCCCGTAAAACCTGTCCCATACTCAAGCAAGGATAGACCGTACCGATCTATCCTTGGGTCAGGATATCATGGCTGCCTTAAAGAACAGCTAGCAAAGGCTTTATCTCTGCACGTTGGTTATCTTATATTCTATAAGTCCAGCCGGGGCTTCCACAGCCACAATAGCATCTACCGATTTGCCCAAAATAGCGGAACCTACTGGAGACTCATCCGATATTTTACCGTCTTTTAATTTGGATTCAACCGTTGAAACCAGGGTTACGGTCACATTTCGTCCGCTTTTCATTTCCTGCAGGGTGACCCGGGAGCCCAATGACACAACATCGGTGCGGATGTCATTATCCTCCATCAAACGGGCCTTTTTTAAGGTTTTCTCCAGGGTCAAAATCCTGCCCTCAATAAAAGCCTGTTCATTTTTGGCATCTTCATATTCGGAGTTCTCACTGATATCCCCGAAAGCGATGGCCTGTTTAATACGCTCGGCCACTTCTTCACGGCGGAACGATTTGAGGTGCTCCAGCTCAGCTTCCAGCCTGGCCAGACCTTCTTTGGTTAAAAGGACTTCTTTTTCTTCTGCCATGCCATTTCTCCTCATCTGAAACTTACTTAATAAAAGCGAGACTATGCTCGCTACTGCCGTGATGCCCAAAATGGCCACGGTTCAATGACATTACTATCTTATGCTTTATGGTATTATAATGACTTCAAATAGCCTTGTCAAGGAATAACTCCCACAATCCCAGCGAACTGGCGGACTTTTCTATCCGGATGAAATCCGGCGGCAATACAGTTTCGGCTGTGACAGTTTCCCGGGACGGCTGTTTGGCGGTAATCATTCCCAGGCATAATTCCATGATCGGGGCCAGGATGCACAACCTGGCTTCAACGCCATGATTCTTGAGGTTGTTTTCTAAGACCGGGGCTATATTCTCGCTGCGATTGCCCAACTGCAGGCAGAAGACGTCTGGAGGAGAGATGGCCACAAAGCGATCCCGGGGGTCAAATATCACCACCAGGTCTCCTTTGCTCCAGCTCCGGGGGTTGAATAAGCTGGTGCTGACCGCCCTGCCGTTTTCATACATCATTTGGTGGGCCACCGGCTCGTAGCGGGCGGGCTGATAGCTTTGTATCGACAAAGGCACGTCAAAACGTGAGGCATAATCCACAAAATCCACCAGATCCTCATTATCGGTAGCGATTATGATTCTCTTGACAGCGTGACGGTTAAGGCTGCGGTTGATGTACGCGGCGGCCAGGGCTTTGATAAAATGGTCTCCGAAGATTATTTGCATATCCACCTGGGGTAAAACGAATCTGGGTTTTAAACGGCGGTCAACCGCCAGGGCGGGCAGATTAAAATCCCGGGTCACATCAATGGACTTACTCAGCATCTGCTGCTGCCGTTCTGGTTCCATGCTATTGAGATTGCCTTCTCCCAAAGGCAAAACCACATGATAACCGCGGGCATTGATGACTGGCATATCGATTAATCGAGCCACCCGGGGGGCGAATAAAAAAGGGGCTAATCTATCCAGAAGATATTTCTGATATACCAGCCCCCGCTTATCGCTTTGCATGAGATTAAAAAAGGCAAATTCCAGCTCAGACATCTTCCTTCTCCAGGTCTACCACACCTGGCTTCATGTTGAGTTCCTGCAGCATGTGGTAATAATCCTTGGGGGTTATCTCTTCAACAGTCTTGTTGATCAGGGACACCATCAAGGCCTCAATCACGTTAGTCCCAAAGGAACGCCCTCCCATGTTGGGTGTGGTGGTAATAACCTTGCTGATGCCACGTTGTTTCAGAAGCCGCATGTCGTCGCGGGTAGTGGTGTTGGTAATGATAATCTGCCCATTGAGCTTTTCCGGCAGATAGCGTTTGATATAATTGAAGTCACCTGCAATTACATCTGCTTGATAATAATATTTTGAATGCTTGGGAATTATGACTTCCTGATCTTTGCCAGTGGGATAAAGTTTATCAAAGGGCATGCTTACAACAACCGGGGCCACCATGCGGCCTATCATTTTTAATGCCTTTAAAGATTTAAGGGGTATGGGAACATCCAGGGTATATATCAAATCCCCCAGGGTCAGGTTGGCCCCTACCTCTTCCAAGGCTTCAGCCATACCGAAGCGATCTGCCGCACTGACCATCAGTACCTTTTTACCGCGTAAATCTAAAATTCCGTCTTTCTGAATATCCAGGACACATTTGCGTTCCAGGGTATTCTTGAGCCCGCTCCCGTCCACCATGGGGGTCTTCCTGGCAACCAGCAGTTTTTTGGCGTCTTTTATCACGTACCGCTTGCCGGCAATATAAATATAAAGGTCGATGCCGCCCATTCCGAAAGCATCAACCTTGCCATCCAGATCTTTTATCAATTGAATAGCTTTGTCCCAGTCCCCATCGGTTCCAATCCGTTCGATCAGGAACTTTTCTCCCATAAACTCGGTTTCAAAGCTATGATCCCGCTTTGAAGACCCCAGGCTCACACTTACAATTCGTTTCAACAGAGAACCTCCTTCGTCTGCAGCATACCTTAGAGTTCTTTACCGTGCAGCTTTTACCGACCGTAAAATCTTTTTTAATAATTCAGGGTCAACCCACTTATCTTCAGTAATAGGGGAAGTGCCGATTTCAATAGGAATCACCTGGGCATCAAGAATGTTCTCTATTAATTTCAAACGCGTATCGGAGCCGATTAGGATGACTATATCAAAATCGCGTGCTTTGACGATAAGATCCATCAATTCGTTGAGCACATCTTTGCCGCTGCGGTTGTTAACATAATCAAGACGTTCTTGCTCGGTCATCAAAAATATAAAATCGACACCTTCCTTTTCCAGAAGGTGCTCAATTTCACTTTTATTCTTGATGGGAAAGCCCACGCAGGCAATGGATTGACCCTTACGCAGTTCGCCGATCTTTTCCAGGCGGGAAATGAAAGTACGATCGATCATCAGCCGGTCGGCGGTCTCTTGCTGGGAAAATCCGCGAGCCCTTAGGACCAGGGCCTTCTTAAGTGTCGATGATATCTTGTTCCAGCTCACGATTTTGTCTTGGATACGATAAAATTCCATGTCACTACCCCTTGAGCACAATATGTATACAATCTGCATTTATTCTAGCATTTTACAGGGCTTGGAGCAACAAAACCAACTAGCGGGACGATGGGCCGCGGGGACGGATCCAAACGACCCTTTGCTCAGAAAGCGCAACCTTTCCTGAGCCTGCCCTATGAGGAAATTTAAAATATGAGGTTATATAACTGTCGGGAGGGTGATGGAAGCTAAGGCTGCCAGAAGCTCTTCGCGGGTTGCGGCCTGATTGATGGCCCCTCGAACCCGGCCGGCTCCTCTCAGGCCTTTGCAATACCAGGCAAAATGTTTGCGCATTTCCCTGACTGCGGTGTACTCACCTTTAAATTCGATGGCCAGATCCAGGTGCTGCCGGGCAGCCATAAA
>NZ_DCEA01000042.1:19455-19894 GCF_002316705.1 Syntrophomonas sp. UBA1041 | reverse complement strand
GGAACAGCATTACAAAATGATGACGGGCGAAGAAGTTGTATAATTCTACAAAAGTAGCAGGAGGGTTGAAAATGAGTTTTTCAAAACAGAAAATTGGTGACAAGAACTTCATCGCTCACGTTCCAAGGGGAGCAGATTGGATAAGCGTTGACGAAGTTCTTTCGTCATGGAAAAATAACAGTTTCAGTCTTCCTGAGAGCAAGTTTGATACTGATGCTGGTTTTCGCTCTGCCCAGTTGGGAGCCATCTATGCTATAAAGTCGCACTGGACAGTATCGTCTTCTGCTGCCACGATTGTTATGCCAACAGGAACAGGAAAGACCGAGGTGATGATAGCCACAGTAGTGTCTGAACATCGTTCAAAAACCTGCATAATAGTGCCAAGTGACTTATTGCGAAAACAAACGATTTCAAGATTTTGTTCTCTTGGCAAATTACG
>NZ_DCEA01000042.1:18936-19309 GCF_002316705.1 Syntrophomonas sp. UBA1041 | reverse complement strand
TTTTGTTCTCTTGGCAAATTACGCGAGATAGGAGCAATAAATGATTCCTTTGAAAATCCAGTTATCGGGTGCCTTGTTTCGTCGCCAAAAGACATAACCGAACTACAGGAACTACTCGATAAGAGCAACCTTATCATAACAACAATGTCATTGCTTAATTCTGGTCACTTCAAAGATGAGTTTTTACGACTTTTGGCATCAATGTGCGACACACTTATTATTGATGAATCACATCACGTTCCGGCAAATTCATGGAAGAAAGTCAAAAAAGTGTTTGAATCCGTTGAGTGCTTGCAATTTACAGCCACACCATTCCGAAATGATGGGAAAAAGATCGATGGCGATATCATTTATAATTTTCCGCTTGCTCTTG
>NZ_DCEA01000042.1:10637-18793 GCF_002316705.1 Syntrophomonas sp. UBA1041 | reverse complement strand
TCCGCTTGCTCTTGCCCAAGAGCGTGGGTATTTCAAGCCGATAAACTTTTATCCGATTTATGAATTCGATAATGACAAAAAGGACTTTTCTGTAGCAGCAAAAGCGATTGATCTTCTTGAGGCGGACATAGCAAAAGGATACCCGCATTTACTACTGGTTCGGGCTTCGACACAAACCCGTGCGAAAGCGCTATATGAAAACGTGTACCAGAGTAAATATGCAAAATACTCCCCAGTTTTAATCGTTAGTGGAAACAAAGCAACCGATAATCGGACTGCTCTCCAGAAGGTCTATGACGGGACTTCAAAAATCATCGTCTGTGTAGATATGTTTAGCGAAGGGATAGACATCCCACAGTTGAAGATATGTGCAATCCACGACAAATATATGTCCTTGCCTATAACGATGCAGTTCATTGGACGATTTGCCCGGACACAGGCTGACCTTGGCGAAGCCTCCGTTGTGGCCAATATTGTCGACGACGACATTCAGGAGTCCTTGGAAGAATTGTATTCGCAAGATGCGGACTGGAATAAAATACTCAAAGACACGTCGGATGAAAAAATCGGTCGAGAAGTAGAATTGCAGAAATTGGCTCGTGGCTTCACGGGGACAGAAGTCATTCCACTAAATCAGATAAGACCGAAAATCAGTATGTTCATGTATACAACGACCGAGTCCCAGTGGTATTGGCGGCGATGGAGCAAGGTCTTCAACGAGGAGCATAGTCACCACTACGTAAATGAAACAGAGAAAATTTTGATAATTACGGAGCTTCGCACAAGCAACGTGGACTGGACCACTTGTCGCGACATAACGGATGACAACTGGAATCTGCACATTCTTTACTGGAACGAAACGAAAAACGTATTTTTCATCAACACGACCGATAAAGGAATAGCTGATAGGTTGGCTGAAGCTGTTTTTGACAACTATAAACGAATAGCCGGAGAAGATGTGTTCCGTTGCCTTTCAGGAATAAACAGATTGATGCTTTCTACTGTTGGGCTTAAGACCGCCGTTTCCAATCATCATATCCGCTACAGAATGTTCGCCGGTGTCGACGTTGCTGAAGGAATAACCGGGGCAACTACAGGTACCGCAACAAAATCAAACCTGTTTGGCGTGGGTTATGAAAATGGGAGCAGTATAAGTATTGGTTGTTCCTACAAAGGGACGATTTGGGCAAAGTGGGTTGAGACCATAAATTACTGGAAAGACTGGTGCGATAAACAAGCGGAGAAAATTTTAAACTCGGCTATTGATACCACGACCGTACTAAAAGGTGCACTTGTTCCAGAGGAAATCACCGCACGGCCTGCGGTTGTTCCTTATCGAATCGACTTTCCATCGGAAATTGAAGAAGACTGGAAAGGATCAATCACCGTAAAAACGGCTCTAACTGATTCCAAGTCGTTCCTTATGGACATAAGGTTGACTTCATTTGATGAAACATCAGAATTAACTTTTTCAGTGGGAAACGATGACTTCAAAGAGGAGTTCACTCTTAAAATAACATCGACTGGGTATTCGGTTAGCCATAAAAGCGGTTCAATTATAAGCATACGTTTCAGCCGCGGCAGAGAGATGCTCATTAGAGACTTTTTCATGGATAACCCTCCGACAATATGGTTTGTTGATGGGTCGTCCCTTGAGGGCAATCTTCTTGTCAAACTAAAAACAGCCCGTCCAGTTACATTTCCTACAGATAGCATTATCCCGTGGGATTGGTCTGGGATCGATATCAGTAAAGAATCCCAGGGGACAGACAAAGCGACGGAAAGCATTCAATATAAACTTATTTCAGAATTAAAAGCATCAGGTAAATACTGTCTTATTTTCGATGATGACGGTTCTGGAGAAGTGGCAGATGTCATCGCAGTTCAAGAAGACGTTGCAAATAACAAACTTTTATTTGAATTATACCATTGTAAATATTCGAGTGCGCCAAAGGCTGGAGCGAGGGTCGGGGATTTATATGAAGTTTGTGGGCAAACGGAAAAATGTATTAAATGGGCAAGTGATTCAAAATCTATGCTGGAACGACTTATGAGACGCGAAAGCGACAGGGCCAGTAATGGGAAACCCTCGCGATATGAGATTGGAGACAACAAGTTAATGTTTATCCTAAAAAACAAACTGAAAGTCTATTCATCGGAGTTTAGGGTTTATATAGTTCAACCGGGTGTCGATAGCACCCAAATTACTACCTCAATGCATCAGGTACTTTGCAGTGCAGAGGCTTATCTGAAGGATACATACGCAATCCCGTTGACGCTGATCTGCTCATAGAAGACGAAATATGCCGTGAGCACCGAAAAATCAGCATTTACCATACTAAATTTTAAGGATTTGGATATAGACACTGTGGTGGTGCAAAAGAGGTGCAAATTTTAACGATTTGATTTGAGCGGTGCATTTTATCAATAGTTAGTGCCTTTGCCAAATATTCTACCATCTATTGATAAAAAGAATTTTATCGGTGGGCGGTTTTTGTTTTGCCTGTAAATCCAGTAATAAAGCCGTTCCTGCGTTTTAGCGGAGCGACTTTATCGTTTTCTGGAGGGCTATTGGGGGTGGAAGAAATCCAACTGTGAGTTGAATCATTCAAGCATGTCACAACTGACCTTCGATAGATATTTGCATACCGGTAAAGTACAATTTGATTATTAGCACCGATAATCCGAACAAAGGGGGTAAACTTGTGTTTAATATCTCTAATACCGGACAGCGGATTGCATTTTTACGCATGGAAAAAGGGCTTACTCAGGAACAAATGGCCGACCTGCTAGGGGTTACTGGGCAGGCGGTTTCCAAGTGGGAAAAAGGGCGTGCTTTACCGGATACGGCCTTGTTGCCGATAATAGCAAAGGTACTGGATACCTCTATTGATCGATTACTTACCGGACAAGATGTAGTCATCCCGGCTAGTCCGTATGATAATGAATATGAAAAGCAGGAGTATTATTGGGGATTGCAGCAGTCAGTATTAGCGGAGCAGATCGTTAACCTGATGGGCAGTCAATCAGCAGGTAAACGTTTATTAGACATAGGAAGCGGCGAAGGGAGGGATTCCATTTATTTTGCTAAATGTGGTTTCCTGGTTGATGCCTTGGAAATCTCTTTACCCGGGATGGAGAAAACCAAGAGGTACAGCCAGCTAAATGGACTGTCTATAAGTACAATTCATGCTAATATGATTGGTTACGAGCTCACTGATGATTATGATGTCATTTATTCAATGGGGGCTTTGCAGTTTTTACCGCTAGACCAGCGGTTGAAGCATTTTGAAAGGTATAAAGAACACACGCAGGTAAGGGGATTGAACGCTCACCTGGTGTTTGTGGAGAAACCTTTTATCTCATTGGCACCTGACTGGGAGAAAAATGAGTTTTTCTACAGGTCGGGCGACCTGGCAGGCTATTATCATGATTGGGAGATTATTTATTACGATGAACAAATAATAGATTGTATGTCAGCCAATATCTCACATCAACATGCAGTAAGCTCGATCATAGCCCGAAAAATAGAATGAAAAATAAGAGCGCAAATTCGAATACCACAAAAAACTAGAAAACCTTCAAAATAGTGGAGATACGCCATCATGAAAAATATCTTGTTGGTTTATACAAGGATAAGGATAAATGCTGTCCGAATTGGTCCCCATCTGGCATGCATTGTCGTAATGCAAAAGTTGAATTGACAAGCTTTCATGATAAAATAGAAATAAGGTTGGTTAATATTATCAGGCAAAGCAACCGGTTTGGGTTCCGGCCCACACACATAACTCTTTAGGGGGTAAGGCAATGGCTGACAATGCATTGATGAATCGCATCAGTTCAAGTCCAGACATATGTCATGGTCAAGCTTGTATAGTTGGCACCAGGATTCCGGTTGCGGTTATCCTGGACAATTTAGCCAGTGGGGTAATGAAAGAAGAATTGTTAAGGGACTATCCTTCATTGACGTCTATTGATATCGATGCAGCTTTGGCGTATGCGGCTTTGTTAGCTCGTGAACGTCATGTGGCGATTTGAGGTTGTCATGAGATTTAAACTGGATGAGAATCTGCCATGGAGTATTAGTAATATAATGATTGATTACGGGTATGATGTAGAAACGGTATTGTCCGAAGGTCTGAATGGTTGCTCGGATGATAAGCTTATTAATACTTGCACCCGGGAACAAAGAATTCTAATAACCCTTGACTACGACTTCGCTGATATCCTTGCATATCCACCACAAACATATGCGGGAATAATTGTCATAAGGGCCAAAAATCAAAATAAATCACAAATACAGGTGCTCATAACCAAGTTACTTATCTTGTTTGAAGACTATAATCCAGCAGGATCATTATGGATTGTGGAAGAAGACAGGGTCAGAATTCGCAAATAATCTTTGGCAGTATACAACAGTGTATGTCAAGATCTATTATGAGCACAAATTAACGGCTTAAGCCTGTGTCAAAGGGACGGGGGTATTGACACGCCCTTGACACCTTTATATGTCGCTAAACGGGCAGGCATGGAAACCTGCCCCTACGAATAACATGGTAAATTATTGGGATGGGATGGGTTCCATCCCATCCCGCATATGACTAAATGCAGATTTGTATCTGGGGAAAGAAGAAAAACAACGCTTAATCGATGCGGATTAACTGGAATTAATAGAGGTGTTGTTTCAAGGATATAAATGTGACAACACCCCCGTCCCCTGATATGGAAGGGCCTTGTCAAGCCCCCCAACAAAGTTTTAAAGACAAAAATAGTCCATCCAGTCCAAGTAATCACCAACGTTTGAGTTGCCTTAGGAAAATTGAGATATAATAAAGTTGGCTCTTACCCATCTGGAGGATAGGGCAATGCTGAGGAGCAACCCGAGCGCCAGAGGGGGTTCTGCCGGGGATAGCAGGGGTAACTTTGTTGCCCCTGATCCTTCATTGCTATCCTTGTGCAGAATAAAAGCGGTACCATTAAGGCACGAGCATATAGGTACCAGCAAAAAATAAACCAGGGTTCAGTATTGCTTCTAAAACATTACCCTGGCTGAGTATTACTTATTTTTTATGTTGGGTTTGGGCTTTTCTAGTTATCTTTTATAAATACCACCTTGCCGTTGTCCAGTGAGGTTGTCTCATCGTCAATAATCCCATAGCCGCTGGTCTTAAGTATTTGCGTAATAAACCATCCTGCCTGACTGTTATCGGTCAGCTTCTCTACCACCATTTTTTCAGTTGCTATAGCATGGGTCTGGCCGGAAAAGATCTCCGGGAAAGAAATGGTATACTCGACTTTGGTATCGCTAAGCTCGTTCCGGCTTTCTATGGTGATAGGACCTACCTGAGGACTTGAACAGCCGGTAACCCAGTAAGATTGACGGACATAAGCGCTTTTATCCGCTTCCTGACGCAACAGGGGTGACAAAGCTGAATACTGCAGAGCTCCATTGCGGGTTTGCATACCCCGACCCCATAATTTTACGGCTTCTTCGGCACTGTCAGGAATAAGGGCGTTTTCTATGCGTTCAATTTCGGATTTGATTTGCTCTAGGTCAGGGGTTTGAATGGACAGTATATTGGCTGCTTCATTATAACTAACCCGGGCATTAAATAGGTATCCCAGCCAGTCCATAGGCAGATAATAATGGCCATAGTGGTTTTCAATGCTATTTGCCACACTGCTATGTTCATAAGTGCCGTCCGGGCAGGTAATAGTGATGGTTATATAAGGGCGGGGTGCGGGCAGGGTCAGTCCTTCTCTTGCCGGCTCAAACTTTTCCAGATTCAACACAAAATGCCGGTCGGGCAGCAGTTCAGGTAACCCCATGTCCTTAACCTTATCCGGCAAGGGACAGATTTGATCGTTAAGTTTCTCAACAGGAGACTTTAGGACCCTGGCATAAGCGCTGAATTTCTCCATACTATAGAAATCCTGCGGAGTCGTAATAGTTACCGTACGGGTGGCGGCATCCCATTCTACCGAAGTGGCTCCTAGTAAATCGGCTGACCACCGCAATGGTACCATGACTTGGCCTTCGATTACACTCATATAAGGGGGAACATTTACTATGGCGCCATTTAATTGCACCTGCAATGAAGGAGCTTTCAATTTCTCCAGCATATTAGCTGCATTGTCCAAGGAATCTTGAAGGTTATCCAATTCAGCTTTCTGCTGCGCACTCTCTTCTGGAGTCAACCAGACCCCTTCATTCCTTAATTTTTCACGAACATCATTCTCACCTGCGGCAGCATTGGCAAAACCGCTGGTATTCACTGCAAAAAGCATGAATACTAACACCAAACCGGACATTAACCATCTTTTCATTATAATGATCATTCCTTTCTCTGTATTCCGTTTATAAAATATCATGTAGTATTCCTCTAACCCTCACTCTTTGCTTCCTTATGTCGCTAAATATAAATGATGTGTCTTACTATTCCTTTTTACTACTCAAATTCCAAACACCTTTAAGCATACAAAACATACTTATAGCCATAGGGTTCCAGAGGTTCCAAGAACTAAAGAGTTCACTTCTGAGCGCTGATTTTTTCGATGTGCTGCGGATCGCTGGTTGTAGTACCGTCACTTATAGCATTGTTGTCTGTAGAATCTTCGTTAACTACGATCCAAATTGAGGCCTGTCTTTTAGCTCCGCTCTCGTCGGTCAACATTGGCTGGATTAAGTTGACTTCTACTTCGCCGTCCTCCCATGCAAATTTGACCACGGCCAGTGGGGTTTCCGCATTTTGGTCTTGATAAGATCCTGTCACCTTTGCTCCTACAAGGTTTAATTGATGAATGGCAGCCGATACTGGATTCTCAAAGATCCCGGTTTTGCCCCGGACATTTTTATCTGCCTGAGCCTGATAAGTAGCTGCTAAATGCATAAAATCAGGGAATCCGGGCTCGAATGCCACATCAAAGTCAGCCTTGCTTTTAATGCTTTTGAAGAACTTCATCGTGACCTGCGTCGCCTTATACGCGCCCTCGATTTTTTTCACCGTAATAGTTTCTTTCCCCACATAAATTGAGGGGTCTGATGTCCTGAAATAATAATACATATGAATAGTTGAATTATCCTCTATGTCTATCACATAATCTTTACTCCAAGGCCATGGGCTGGACCAACCCATCCAATACTCTCCATTTTCCGCTATGCCGCCGATTGTTAAGTATAGCTCCTCGCTTTCACACAATTCGTGAATAGTCCTTGCATCTCTCTGCGAAAACGCATCTGCCCATTTAATGGCGAAAGCCTCGATCTCTTTTTTGTCGTCATTGCTCAAACCCTCTACATTATTTGGCGCTGCGGTAAAGGTATAACCGACAGCAAATATAGAAATCAAAAGTACGGCAATCAAGGTAGTGGTCTTCATTTTCTTATTCTTTGCAATTAGAGTGATTCTCTCCTTTATCCCATTTGTACTGCCGTACATGGTAGTTGCCATTTGCAAAACATCGCCCTTATGATCACTTTGCTTTATTAAGTCTACTAAGGTCCTGCCATAGGCCAGCCTATCTTCCTTTCCGATCTCTTGCAGTACACCGTAATCACAGGCCAACTCACAATCTCTTTTGGACATTATTGCAGCTACCCATACCAAAGGATTGAACCAGTAAAATGCCAACAGTCCACCCCTGACAATAGCCCAGATCAAATCATGGTGCTTGTAATGACATAGCTCGTGAGCAATAGCAAAACGAAGCTTTTCCTGATCGGCAGCTACCTCAGAAGGAACATAAATGGCCACTTCTCCTTTGTATCCCATGAGACATGGGGAATCAAGACCTTCTACCACATATACTGACAGCAATTTTGTTGTTTTAATATCGGCCTCTCGATGAATAAGCCCTTTCTCGTCAACGGCTAGCTTACCGTTTTTATCTGCTTTAACGGACATTAGGAACATTCTGTTTTTAGAGATCTTCTTACCAAACTTGCGGTTTACATGAATGAACCATAACACTAAAGCAAAAGCCCCTACTGCCCAGACAATCATCATCAAAAGCTGCCAGTCTATGGCCGCTGCAGCGGAAATTCCCTCACCACTGGTCATGACACCAGTTTGCATATTATTCATAATCAGTACGGCATTATCAATTGCTTCCGCCTCTGCATGACCTGCAAGGACCTGCTCGACATCCGAAGCTCC
>NZ_DCEA01000042.1:1990-10394 GCF_002316705.1 Syntrophomonas sp. UBA1041 | reverse complement strand
GCCACAAGACTCCAGAGTCCATACTGCACCATGGGATTAATTTTTCCCTTAAACGCAAACCTTATGGCGAGGATAATCAAAATCAGCACAGATGAAGATATAATTGTATCAATCATTTCTCTTACTCCTCAGCCCTTTTTAATATGGCATATAACTCTTCGATTTCTTCCTTTGATAAACTGTTTTTCTCAACCATTGTGTTAACCATCAGGCCCAAGCTTCCGGAATAGACTTTGTCGAGAAAGCTTTCAGTTTCTTCCAATGCCGTTTCGGCACGCTCCACTACAGGATAATATTGCTTTGCTTTAACCCCTTGCTCATATTTTACCGCCCCCTTGGATTCCATACGGCCGAGCATAGTAATAATAGTGTGCTTGCTCCAGCCTGTGGATTCTTTCAGAGCAGACGTAAGCTTGGTAATAGTTTGAGGAGCTGATTTCCATAGCACATTCATGATATTCCACTCACCATCAGATAAATTGATTCGTTTCATATTTATAACCATTCCTTTCGCTAACGCTCAGGCACAAAACGTGATGAAAGAATTCCTTTCAGATTTAATCCTCCTTTTAATAAAGGTTGACATCCGTTTACCTAATAATATTATTGTGGTATACATATGTCAACCTGTTCTTTAGAATTATCTGTTTTGTTTTTTTATCAATTTCTAAAAGTTTTCATTACGAACATCCATCTTTTGCGTATGATTCACTTTATAATCATGCCCTGCGGTAGGATTCATACGATAATCAATCCTTAGATTTTCTCCGTTTTCACTTTTCAGCTCAATTCGGTCTGTTGGCATATCCTTAGCATATTGTATTTGACGAGCTAACTCCCGTACTTTATTCGAATCACTTGATGAAATATTTTTGTAAAAATAAAGTAAGCCAAAATCGTAGAGGGCCTTTGTATTTTCAATTTCTTCCTTTTGAGTATTGTTGAGTAATTGTCATTAACAATTCCATATTAGTAATGCACACCCCCACCTTGGGCGAGGAACAGCAAATGGCTTTCATAAAGCAAAAACACGATATTTAAGGCATTGGGGGCTGAGTTTATCGCTCTTGTTTTCCAAAGCAGATAAAAGCAAAAACGGATAGCCATTTGACTATCCGCATCTGCTTTGGAAAACCCGTCGAGTCGCTCGGTTCGCTCTCCAGCGTTGCCCTATATCCTGCACGACGGTAAAAGTATTCATATTGTTGACAGGTTTATGTTGATCTATACGCCTTGCAGAGCGGGTGTGCATTTTATTTGTGCAAAGCTTTGGGGGCAGTACCCTTGAAATCGTTAAAAGATTGACCAGGGGTGTGCATTTGTATCATTTTATAGTAGGGTAGCCATGTGAATCCTCGTACATCTGTCAAGATGGCCGATAATTGGATATATAGAGGGCCTCTTCATTGTGAAGAGGCCCTGTTGTATTAAGGCGGTACTTCATTTCGTTTTCTGCTTGCTGCTGGTTCATAGCGTTCTCCTTGAATTTTTAACCGTAGTTATGTCTCCAAGGAAAGAATAAGTCAAGTAAATATATGAACCTAGGCTATACGATCAATGTGCTTTAGGAAATAAATGGCTGGATGTTTGATACTATTGTAACGGTGCGTTACAATAGTATCAAACATAGCTTTGGGGGATTATCTATGGACATTAAAGAAGAACTGTTTCGGGAGGATTATCTATTTACACGGGAAGATATTTTAAAGTCATTAGAGTTATTTGTTGAACACGAAAGATTAAATGAAGAACCCGCCTATTCAGGTGAAGTTGTAAAAAATAGGGTTAAACTTTGCGAAAAGTTTATTGCAGCAGTAAAGAAATCCAAACTTCCGGTCTTAACAGAACTTTGGTGGTACTATGAATATCAGTTCTTAGGAAACAGCATGGAACTGAATTTATGTCAGGCTGATGAGATCGAAGTTGAAAATGATGAAATCAGTGGCATGACCTCAACTGTGGAACACACGTTAATTACGGTCGAATGCGATTACCTAACAGTTGACCAATATTCGGCTATGCTTGGGGTGGAGCCTGTCACAGTAAGGCAATGGATACGGCGCGGGAAACTAAGGCATGCAAAAAAGAACGGACGTGACTGGTTGATTCCCGATACTGAAGATAAGCCCCGCCGTGGATTTACCAGTGTTCAGTATATTGTAGAAAATGAAGCACATATCGAAAGTAATGAATTTCCGCTGCTGTCGGTATGCGAATCAATATTTATTTTGCAAGATGAAGATAACAAAAACAAATTCATTTGTTATCTTAATAATTATAAAACTAAGTTCAATAGCAAGCTTGAACTGACAAGAAGCGAAGTTGAGCGGCTGGAACATGCAATCATTGAATCAGGCAAAGCAAGAGTTGAAGGGAGTATACAATATATCCCTTATTTGAGAGATCCGGAGGACTGAGTAAGGTATGCTCTCTATTACGTTTGCTTTCCAATCGAATAAGTTGTGCCAGGCAAATCTTATTCAAACAGGAGTGCTTGAAATGGCCGGGTAGTTCGAACCTGGATGAGAAACACACCAGGATATTGCGGCAGTTGGTGAATGTAAAACCGTGGGCCAACCAACGGGACAGACCCGCTATATACGGCAAGGAGGCGCAGCCTTATCATGAATAGAATACTTCTGGTAGAAGACGACCTAAATATATCCAAAAATTTATCTCATCTGCTTTCTTCGGAGGGCTATTCGGTCGTGCTTGCCGACACCCAAAAGGTGGCGCTAGCCAAGATAGAGAAGGAACATTTTGATCTACTGATACTTGATATCGCGCTTCCCGATGGCAACGGTTATATTGTATGTACCGCCGCCAAGCGAAGCAGTGATGTTCCGGTCATCTTTTTGACCGCTTCCAATGACGAACTCAGTGCCGTCACAGGGCTTGACCTGGGTGCTGATGATTACGTGGTCAAGCCGTTTCGCCCGATGGAGCTTCTGGCCCGAATTAAAAGCGTGCTCAGGAGAAGCGGAAAAGCGGAGTCCGTTTTTGAGATCGGAAACCTTAGGATCGATTTATTGCATGGCACGGTTTATAAAAACGGCACCGAGCTGTTTTTGTCGGCGTTGGAATATAGGCTGCTGCTGGTGTTCGCCAATAACCACGGCATTGTGCTGTCAAGGGACAAGCTGCTTGGCGAGATATGGGACATAGCCGGAGAGTTCGTCAACGATAACACATTGACAGTCTACATCAAAAGACTGCGCGAAAAAATCGAGGATAACCCGCAAAATCCGCAAATCATCAAAACCATACGGGGGCTCGGGTACAGGCTGGGAGAATCATGATGGCGTTTTTACGAAACCGGGAGATCAGGATTTTTGCATTGCTGATGGCGGCAATCTGCGTTATAGCCGTAATAACCGGTTTTGTAATCAGCTTTATAACCGGAGTCTTCACGACTATATTATGCGGCCTATTCTGTATGGCCTTTTTTGTTTTTACCAGAAAAAGATACCGGGACATCGCTTTTTTGGGCGAACAAATCGATATCGTCCTGCATGGGAAAGATGGATTTGATCTTAATATGTTCAATGAAGGCGAGCTGTCCATTCTGCAAAGCGAAATCCACAAAATGACGGTGCGGCTTAAAGAGCAGTCGGACATGTTAAAAAAAGAAAAAGTGTACTTATCCGATTCTATTGCGGATATCGCCCATCAACTCAAAACGCCGCTGACGTCTATCAATATGATCGTCTCATTTCTCGGCCATTCCGATCTGGAACCCCAGCATCGCTTGGAGCTTGTGGGTGAGATGAAAAGCCTCCTAGCGCGGATCGACTGGCTCATAACCACGCTGCTCAAAATATCCAAAATCGACGCGGGCACAGCTATCTTTCAAAAGGAGCCGGTATCCGTCCCCATCCTGCTACAAAAAGCCGCCGAGCCTTTTTTGATTCCTCTTGAACTCAGGAATATTGAGCTTCGTGTAAACGGAGACGGAGTCGCTCAGTTTACCGGCGATTTGCGGTGGACCTCGGAAGCCATCGGGAACATCCTTAAGAACTGCATGGAACATTGCGAAAATGGCGGATTGATCGAAATTGATTATACCCCAAACCCCCTTTTTACAGAAATCATAATCAAGGATAATGGCTCCGGAATCGACGCTGATGACTTGCCCCATATTTTTGAGCGGTTTTACCAGGGTAAAGACGCCAAAGACTCAAGCTTTGGGGTGGGGCTTGCCCTTGGCCGCATGATTCTGTCTCTGCAAAACGCTACCATCAAAGCGGCCAACCGCACTGACGGCGGAGCCTGCTTCACAATAAGGTTCTACCAACAGGTTGTGTAACCTAATGGACAGTTTTGCATAATGGAAAAATCCAACCTGTCATTCTGAGCGTTAGCGAAGAATCTCTAAGATTCTTCGGCGTTGCCTCAGGATGACAATTCTAAAATGCCGGTTATTTTTAAGAAAAAAACGAATTATGCAAAAACCTCAATAAGGTGACATTATTGTTATATAGAAGTCACCGAGGTGTCATCTGGCCCAGCTATACTAAGGATACAACCAAATGATGGGGGAATGAGGATGGAAATTCTTAAGGTCGACAACCTACATAAAACATATGGTCGAGATGAAAACCTCGTTAAAGCACTTGACGGGGTATCTTTTTCTGTGGAGAAAGGCGAGTTTGTTGTCATTATTGGGCCATCGGGCTCAGGAAAATCCACGCTCCTGCATATGCTGGGCGGGGTGGATACGCCCACATCCGGCCATGTTTATGTGGATGGTAAGGATGTTTACGCTCAAAATCCGGAACAGTTGGCCATATTCAGACGCCGGCAGGTGGGGCTGATTTATCAGTTCTACAACCTCATCCCGGTGCTTAATGTGGTGGAAAACATTACCCTTCCGGTATTGATGGACAACCGTCAGATCAACCAGGAGCGGCTGCAGGAATTATTGCAAACGCTTAACCTGACCGACCGTGCCGAACATCTCCCTAACCAGCTTTCCGGCGGCCAGCAGCAGCGGGTGTCCATAGGCAGGGCACTAATCAACGCGCCCGCCATCGTGCTTGCCGACGAACCGACCGGCAATCTTGACAGCAAAAACGGGCAGTACATCGTTGAACTGTTAAAGTTCAGCAACAAAAAATATCACCAGACATTGATCGTTATCACCCACGACGAAAACATCGCCCTACAGGCTGACCGTATCATCAGCATCGAGGATGGGAGAATCTCCAAAGACGAGGTGATCCGCAGATGAATGTCTTCAGCAAAATCACATTGAGCAGCTTGAAAAAGAACCGCACCAGGACCATTGTCACCATTATCGGGGTTATTTTATCGGTGGCTATGATAACTGCCGTCACAACACTCATTGCCTCGCTGCAGAGTTTTATGATCCGGAATGTAATTGCCACCGATGGGGACTGGCATGTTCAATTTATGGAAGCTGACTCCGCTTTGGTGCAAAGACTGTCTGCGGATAACGAAGTAGCAGCGGCTGCGGTCAGTCAGAATATCGGCTCTGCGGTGTTGGAAGGGGGGCAAAACGAAAATAAACCATATCTGTTTGTAGCCGGATTTGATGATAAGGCAATGGAGATGATACCGATACGGCTGCTCGACGGGCGGCTGCCGCAGAATGACCGCGAAATCGTTATCAACAGCCAAATAAACAACGCGGGAGTAAGATATAAAATCGGCGATACGCTGAATCTTACTCTGGGCCATCGGGTGCTGGCAGGCAAAAGGCTGGGGCAAAATAACCCGTTTGTCCTCGATGACCAGAACGGCGCTCCCCGCGAAAGCTTTGTGCCGGAAAGCCCAAAGGCCTATACCATCGTGGGGATATGTGAAAAGCCGAGGTTTGAGGACTATTCCGCGCCTGGCTATACCGTAATCACCAAGATGAACCTGGCGGAGCTGGGCGATGCCGACCGGGTAAATGTTTTTACCAAGCTCCGGTACCCGGCCAAGGTATATGAATTTGCCCAATCAGTCGGGGGCGGCTCCGGTTATACCTACAACAATGACTTATTGCGGTACATGGGCATCTCGAAAGATGAGACCTTCAACGCGGTCCTGTACCGCCTGGGCGGCATTTTCATCCTGCTGATTATGCTTGGCTCCATTTTGTTGATTCATAACTCGTTTTCCATTTCAGTCGCCGAGCGCACCCGCCAATTCGGGATCCTTTCCTCGGTGGGGGCAACCCCCAAGCAGCTGCGCAGGTCGGTTCTCTTGGAAGGCGCTTGGATTGGATTGATCGGCATCCCGTTGGGCATTATGGCCGGGATTGGCGGCATCGGGATTACGCTTTCGCTGATGAGCGATATATTTGCGAGTCTGTCTTACAGCGGTGTTCACATGAAGCTGTCACTTTCCCTGCCCTCGCTGGTGACGGCCGGCGTTGTGGGCATCATCACCATTCTGATCTCAGCCTATATTCCAGCCCGCAAGGCGGCCCGGCTATCGGCTATCGATGCTATCCGCCAGACAACCGATATTAAAATCAACGCCAAAAAGGTGAAAACATCAAGGCTGGTGCCAAAGCTCTTCGGTCTGGAGGGGACATTGGCCCTGAAAAACTTCAAAAGGAACAAGAAAGGATACCGGAGTACGGTGATCTCGCTGTTCGTCAGTGTCGTACTGTTTATATCGGCCAGCGCCTTTGGTATCTATCTCCAGGAAAGCGCGGAAACAACCATCAATGAATCCGGCTACGATATTCTTTTTAGGTCCACCCAGACCACAGATGAAGAGCTGCCGCTATATGAGAAACTGAGGAACGTGAGCGGCGTTTACGACAGCGGATTTTATAAAGCCCTTTATTATGAAGCGAGCCTGCCTAAGGGCCGATTAACGGAGAGATATTTGGAACATTATTACGGGGATTCGCTGCCGGCGGGTGATATGGTTCCCATCAATGTGGCGTTGTGTCTGGTTGATGACGGGACTTATGCGGCTTATGTAAAGGATCTCGGGCTTGACCCGCAGAAGTATGCCGGTGAAAACACCGACAACATGATTGCCATGACCAAGATAAATAAATACGATGATGAAAGCGGACGGTATGTGTCGTTCGATGTGCTCCAAGGCAGCTTGCCCCTGTCCCTGCAGCTCTCCGCTCCGGGTGAGCCATCAGGCGGGAGTCAGCCCGGCCCGGAGATTACCGTCACATATATAGCCGACCGGATGCCGGAAACTATTTCCGAATCCCGTGGTGCGGGCTTCTTGGTTTTTGCTCCCTATTCTATGAACAGCCGCTTTAGCGAAACTCGTGATGAACATCTGACATTTGCCTTTTTGTCGACCGACCCCGGTAAATCAGCGGAAGAAATGAATGCTATCCTAAAAGATGAAGGTATTTTTTCCGGATACAGCCTCTACAATATAGCTCAGATTCAGGAACAAAACCGTAATGTGATTATTTTGATCAATGTCTTTTCCTATGGCTTCATCCTGCTGATCTCGCTTATTGCCATTGCCAACGTATTCAACACGGTTTCCACCAATATCAACCTGCGCCGGCGCGAATTCGCCATTTTGAAATCGGTGGGCATGAGCTATAAAGGCTTTAATAAAATGATGAATTTTGAATGTGTTTTTTATGGGCTAAAGTCTCTGTTATATGGACTCCCGGTTGCGTTCATCATTACTTACTTGATCTATAGAAGTGTCATGACTGGCGCTGATGTTGTCTTTTTGGTGCCATGGATGAGTGTGGGTATCAGTGTTTTCAGCGTATTCCTGGTGGTGTTTGTCACCATGATGTATTCCGTCAGCAAGGTCAAAAAAGAAAACACCGCCGATGCACTAAAGAATGAGGCATTATGATTCAATGCCGAAATAAATACTGCTATCGAAAAATAAAAGTATAATCCAACCTGGCTTTTCTATGGCTTTATCGGCGGGATCGTGATCTGTGCTTTCCAGCTTTGCCTGTCGCTGGTGATCCGCAGTTTTGCCGTACCGGTGGGGATCGCGTTGATCGGCGGCATATTAGGGCTGGTGGCGATGGCCAAGGGGTATGGGGTATGGGGTATGGTTCCCAGCTATTGCGTGCATTTCCGCCTTCAGTATATTTCTGAACATAGAAATATACTGAAATCTGTAGTATAATAAAAAAAACTATTTGGGGGTTACCATGCTGGATTATATGACTGTGAAGGAAGCGGGAGAAAAATGGGGCATCGGAAGCCGGATGGTAACGCTTTACTGTGCAGATGGGCGGATTAAAGGGACGGAGAAAATCGGCAATATGTGGCTGCTCCCTAAGGATGCAGAAAAGCCTAAAGATGGCAGGTATAAAAGGGGGCTAAAAAATGGGAAGTAGTATGAAAGAAATGCAAAATAACATTATAGGGTCCTTCCAATCGCTCTTTGGAAAGGAAGAACTGCTTGCGAAAGTAATCGAGTGCTTCCCCTATCCGAT
>NZ_DCEA01000042.1:1204-1743 GCF_002316705.1 Syntrophomonas sp. UBA1041 | reverse complement strand
TATTCAAAGATCCTTATATTGTCGCCTCGGGCCAGCTCCCCGTGTTAAAGCGAGCTTTTCAGGGAGAAACGGTCTTTTTCCCGGATATCAAAGTGCCTTTGGAAGATATTGCGGAGCGATACGGAGTAGAGGACTTCGATATAGAGGCCGTATACCAGGATATTACGGTTTTCCCTATTCTGGACGGCGAAAAACGGGTGATCTATGTCGCGGCATTTTTAATCAACAGGAGGGTTTATCGCGGCAAGGATGAAATTGAAAAGGCAAAAGAATACATAGAAATCCACTGGCTGGAAAGGTTTGACTTGAACGAAACGGCAAGGGCGGCCTGCCTCAGCAAAGCCCATTTCACAAAGCTGTTCAAGAAGCATACCGGTGTAACGCCTCATGAGTATTATACCAATTATAAAATCAGTAAATTGAAGGAGAAGCTGCTGGATGCCAACCTTTCCATCGCCCAAGCCTTTGCCGCCTGCAACATGGACTATAACGGCCATTCCGCCCGAGTATTTAAAAATAAAACCGGACTTTCCCCTTCT
>NZ_DCEA01000042.1:0-1069 GCF_002316705.1 Syntrophomonas sp. UBA1041 | reverse complement strand
AAAACCGGACTTTCCCCTTCTGCTTACCGGAAAAAGTCAGAATAAAAAATTGCCATAAAAAGTAATAAGAGAAAGCCCGGCTTTTGTGTGTACGAAAGCCCGGCTTTTTTTATTGTGAATAAAACAAGGTTCCCGGGATCCGTCAGCAATCCTTGAATGCGTTGACGGGTAGGGGTTCTTATTTTCAAGATAGCACTTTCCTTACTAATTATAAGCATATTCAACCTATCCTCACAGCCAGCCGGCTAATAAAATATTGATAGCCATAATGAAAGCATCGGCACTTTGGCTGGAAAGGAGCGTTCATATGGGCGGTAAAACGAAAAAGCAGCTGCTTGAGGAACTGTCGGAAGTACAGAAAATGTTGGAGAAAAGAACAGAGACTCAAGGTCATATGATAAGAAAATTTCAGACGCTTATCGAAAATGAGGGGCTGTTTTCTCAGATAATCGACTTTCTCCCTTATCCCCTCGCTATATTTACACCACAGCATACACTGTCCATGACAAATAAGGCTTTTGCGGCGGAAACAAAAACGCGGGTAATGTATCCGGAAAAAGGAGCCGCACGCATTCTTCAACACAAGATCAATGATATGCAACTGGCTGCCGCCATCACAGGGGTCTTTGCCGGGAATACCTTCTTTTTAGAGGACTTAAAGAACCCGTTTTCCATGTTTTCGGGAATTACGCAACAAAGCGCGTCGGAGCCTGACCTTTTTAATCGGGTCGTTATTTTTCCTGTTCCGGCCGATGATGCTGAAATCACCCACGGCGTGATTGTGTTTATACCGTGAGCAAACAGGACAAGACAAGTAAACACAGGCCGCTGGCGGTTGCGTGAATAACAAACCCTACAAAAATATCATAGGAGGATAAACAATGAAAACAAAAATTTTTGCATTTATTATTGCCGGTGTAATGGCATTCACCATGCTGTCCATACCGGGCATGAGCGCATTTGCGGAATCACTCCCGACAGGCGGCAGTTTGGAGGCCCCTCAAAATCTGACGGCGGAGCTCAAGGAATGGGAAGATGGAAGGCCCTATTTTGCGCTTAAGTGGACTAA
>NZ_DCEA01000046.1:5007-6297 GCF_002316705.1 Syntrophomonas sp. UBA1041 | reverse complement strand
CAGGATGGGGAGATATCACCCGGCATTCCTGATTTCAAAAAAACTAAAAAATTGGACTCATTGACCAGTAGTTGAGATAAAATGCATATAAAGGCAAGAAAGTCTGAAAAGAAGCGTATACCTGGGTGAAGGAGGTACACTATGACAAGACCGATTAAAAATATCATGATTATGCTGCTAATATCCTTGTTGATGCTGTCCGCCGGGGCAGGCATGGCTCAAGCGGCAACCAGGAACTCGGTTAACCGGGTGGTGTCGGTGGGAGATGATTATCGCGGCTACCCCCGCACCGATCTTACTATTATCGAGGAAGAAGCTTTTCCAAATGGAATCCAAGCCGGCCAAACTTTTGAACTCTTGCTGCCCATGGGGGTGGAGTGGATCCGTGATTCGAACGGCACGGCCACCTACGAAAGTGAAGACATAATATGCCAGAACTGTTCGGTGGAGGCGGAATTGCGCAATGCCAGGACAGTCGAGATCACCGTCACCGCGGCCGATCCGGAGTCGGTCTCACAATTGGAGATCCCTCTGGTTTTCGCAGTCAATGATTTCTTGGGGGATATCGAGGTGACCATCGATTCTCTGGATTCTACCATAAGCGGAGGCCAATACCTGTTCGCCCAGGTGCCTTATAAACTTGTTCCGGTGCCGGAACCGGAACCCGATCCGCAACCTCAACCTGTTCAGCAGCAGCAGGCGGTTTTCACCATCGGCAGTCCCTTCTACAGCCTCGATGGTGAAGTGCAGCCGGAGATGGATGTACAGCCTTATATAAAGGAGGGGCGCACCTATCTGCCGGTGCGTTATGTGGCCTACAGTCTGGGAATAGATGAACAGAATATTCAATGGGATGGAGAGACCCGCAGCGTGGTACTTAGCAAGGGTGACCAAAAGGTGCAAATCTGGATTGGCAGCAGAGCGCTTATTCATAACGGAACTTTATCCGATATGGATGTGGCTCCGGAGATCTGGCAGGGGCGCACCATGCTGCCGATTGCCCATGTTGCCGAAGCCTTTGGCGCCGCAGTAAAGTGGGATCCGGTTGTGCGTTCAGTAACCATAGTTGTGAACAGCCCCGAATAGGGGTTATAAAGCGCAATATGCCTCGGTTTCGGGTTGTATAGGGGAGTTGACCGGCTGGTCGGTTTGCGGCTATAATCAGAATACATATCGTGCCAGGAAGGATGGTTTTTGTGCACAAAAGGGTTATTATACTGATGCTGGCAGCCTTTCTAATCTGCAGTATCATTTCACCTGCTATTGCCGGGGACGAAGCTGTTCAGCCCC
>NZ_DCEA01000046.1:0-4816 GCF_002316705.1 Syntrophomonas sp. UBA1041 | reverse complement strand
CGGCAAGCCTCTTATGATGTGAACCGCAGCGAAGAGGTGCGCGATAATCTGGCTCAGCAGTTGGATTATGTGCCTCGCGGCCAGACCGATTATGCCACCGGTCAATTGTATACCGGTTTGGTAACCTCGGATATGTACTATCGCATGGCCCAAAAAACCCTGACCATGGAAGAAGACAAGGTCATGCTGTCAGCCTACAAAGCCTATACCGATGTCATCAAGGCCGGGCAGGAGCTGGAATACGCTCAGAAATCCTTCAATCAGGCCGCCTGGCTGCAGAACGTGGCTTACCTGAGCTATGAGCAGGGTATGATCAGCCAATACGACAAAACCGCTGCCGAAGTGCAATATCAGGCCGCTCAAAACAGCTTGAACACCGCCCGGCAATCGCTGGATAACGCTTTCCTGACCTTAAACCAGTTGATCGGCCTGGATCCTGGGGAGAGTCCCACACTATTGGATAAACCGGCTTTTGAAACCCTGGAACCGGTAAATATGGATGAAAAGATCGCCAAAACCCTTAATGCCAGCCCGTCGGTCTGGCTGGCCGAACAGGCGGCCAAAATCGCCGAAACCCAGTTGGATTTATATGATTTCACTTATCAGGGGCAGGATCCTTATGAAGTCAAGGAAGTCGATGTCAGCAAGGCCAAACTCAGTGCCCAGGATGCCAAAGAACAGATGAGCCAGTTTATCCGCACCCTGCATAACAACCTTTTGACCATGGAACAGGGCTATGCTTCGCTGCAGGAAGCAGTGAGACTGGCCCAGGAAGACCTGCGCATCAAAAAACTGAAACATGAGATCGGGCTGGCGACCAGGACTGAGGTGCAGGCGGCTGAACTGGCTCTGCAGGCTCAGCAGAAATCGTTGGATGCCCTGGCCTTCCAGCATGAAGCCTGGAAACTGGTCTTCGATAAGCCCTGGACCTTCAGCGTGATGATGGGATCAACCTCGACTTCCGCAGCCAGCGATACGGTTCAATGAGAAAATTTATTAAAATCAGTCGAAAGATTAACCGGCTTCTGGCCGGTTATATTTTTGGGAATTAAAGGAATAGAATGTCCCGGTGGTGAATAGAGTGAGACAACTGCACAAATATAGAAAGCAAACAGGAGGCTCCATTGAAAAAATACTTTAAAGCTATGCTGCTGACCCTGGTATTCCTCTTGGGCATTGTCTGTCACGGCCTGCCTTTGCAGGCCGCCGAAGATGTCCGTCAGGAAGTGGTGGATATTATACAGGAATACTACCCTTACCCGGTGGAGCCCGGGATTTTGCAGCGGACCTCGGCCAAGGCGGTGGTCGAGGGGCTTAATGATCCTTTCAGTGACTACCTGACGATGGATCAGTACAATGGTTTTATGCAGAGTCTCGACGGCTCTTTCGCGGGAATAGGCATATTTGTGGAAATGCAGCCCCAGGGAGTGTTGATTACCGACACCCTTCCGGATTCTCCGGCACAACTGGCCGGTTTGCGGAGAGGCGATATGATTATATCCATAAACAATCAATCATTGGCCGGTCTTACCATGCAGGAGGCTATGGATCGCCTGCAGGGCAAGGAAGGCAGCCAGGTACTGCTCACCGTTATGAGGGAAGCCCGGCAGTTTGATATGCGTTTGAAAAGGGCTTTTCTGGCTCTCCCGTCAGTGCGCGGGCTGCAGATGGAGCATCGGGTAGGCTATGTGGCGGTTTATAGCTTTGGCAGCAATACCGCCATCGAACTTGAACAGTATATCAGAGCCATGGATCCGGACACCGACCAATGGATACTGGATTTACGCGGCAATGGCGGCGGATACCTTTTTACCGCCGCCGAGGTGGCCGGATACCTGATGAGTGTCAACAATATGGTGGCTCTGAAGCAAAAGAATGATTGGCTTGAACTCCCGGTGGTGGCTCAATCCACCATTATCGATGAACCTGTTGTCCTGCTGGTAGACGGTTACAGCGCCAGCGCCTCGGAATTATTGGCGGCTGCCTTAAAAGATTACCGGCGGGCGCTGCTGATCGGTGAGAACACTTATGGCAAAGGCACTATGCAGCAGAGCTTTACTCTCTCCAATGGAGACATATTACACCTGACCATTGCCGAGTTCTATTCTCCTTTGGGCAATAAAGTGCATCAGACCGGAGTGAAGCCTGATCTGGAAATAAAATCTGATCAGGCTTTGGATGCGGCCTGGTTATTGTTATCCCGGCCCGTTGGAGGCAGCAGTCACGCCTACATCACAGTCGGGGGAGAGAAGTGCCTGATTGATTTGCAGATGGCCCGTAGCGATCAGTACTGGGAAGCGTGGGATAGTGTAACCCAAAATCTCGACAAACTCAGTGTGGAGTGCGGAATAAACTCAGCAATGCACACTGTCAACCTTTCCCGGGCTGACGTAGTCAGCCGTTGGCCGGTGTATTATCCTGATTACCGCCTGGCAGGAGAATACTATAACCTTGACAAAAATCAACCGGTTTCCGTTGAAATTCAGGGCCTGGATCCAAGCTGGCCTGAGTTTAAGTCCGCTTTTGAATTGATTGACAGCCAAAGCGGGGAGCGCGTATCCTTTGACATCTCCCCCGCGGGAACTGCGCTGTCACTGCAACCCCTGGAAAGCGTTAACGGCCATGAATACTGGCTGTTGTGGCACGGCAGTCCCTCTGCCCATGGCCCTGCTGCAGACTCAGCCCGGCCTGCCATTGCCATTTTACACTACGACAATTAGAAAACCGCTCTCTCCATAGCTGGAATAGTTGTATTTAAAGCCAGCTTAAAGGTATAATTTTGATATACCGACCAGCCGGTCGGTAATGGAGAGAAGCGGAGGGTTTTTTGTGAATAAAAGGTGGAAATGGACGGTTTGGTTCTTCCTGGCGGTTCTGATGGTCTCGCTCCTTAACGGCTGCCAGGCCTCCCAAGAGGTGGCCAAAGAAATCGAATTAACCGTAGAGGTAACGGCTGCGCAAAATCAGTATATTGCCAGGACGGCACGCTATGCCGGCAAAATCCGGGGAGCTAACGAAGCCCCGGTAACAGCCAAGATGGCGGGCAGAGTGACTCAGATTCTGGTTCAACCGGGGGATCGGGTAGCAGCGGGACAAACTCTGGTGGTACTTGACAGCACTGGCTTACAAGCAGCCCTTAAGCAGGCTGAAGCCATGGTGGCATCTACCCGGGCTCAAATGGCTTCCAACCAGTTGCAGCTGGAAAACGCCCGTCTTAACTATGAACGCATGCAACAACTTCACCAAGCCGGCGCTATTGCGGACAACGCCCTGGAGGCGGCCCGTCTGCAATACGAAACCCTGCAATCCGGGGCTGTAGAGGCCAGTGTGGCCTCGGCTGAAGCCGCCCGGCTCAGTCTTCAGGATCAACTCAACAACTGCAATCTGACCGCACCCATCAGCGGTATGGTGGGAAGCATCGCGGTTTCTCTGGGTGACACCGCCAGCCCGCAAAGCCCGGTTGCGGTTGTCAGCGACACTTCCCGGCTGCAGGTAGAGGTCCTGGTCAGTGAAGCAGACATAAACTTCATTCAGACCGGAAGCAAAGTCAATGTATACATATCTTCCTTAAGCTCCCAGCCATTTTCCGGCACGGTTGTCAGCGTGGACCCGATGGCCGATGTTGTTAAACGCAATTTCACCGTTCAAGTGGCACTGGATGAGGCTCAGCCGCAAATACGCCCCGGCATGTTCGCCGAGGTGGTAATGGCAACCGAGCAGGCTGAAAACACCCTGTGTGTGCCTATAGAAGCGGTCATAGCCCGTGGGGATAAGAGTGTGGTCTATACCGTGGATGCGGAGAACCGGGCCCATCCCCTGGAGGTTAAAACCGGCATCTCCAGTGATCGGCTCATCCAGATTACGGAGGGGCTGGAAGCGGGAACGCCGGTTATCGTCCAAGGTAATACCCTGGTGTCAGACGGGACCCTGGTAAGGGTGGTGGCCGGGGAGGAAAAGGTATGAAACTGGTAGACTTTTCGATCCGACGCCCGGTAACCATGGCTATTCTGGTTGTAGTAGTCGCGATCCTGGGATTCTTTACCTATTCACGTTTGTCCGTAGACCTTTATCCTGATATGGAGATCCCGGTGGTTGCGGTTATGAGCTCATATAGCGGAGCCGGCCCGCAAGAAGTGGAAAACCAGGTAACCAAGCCTCTGGAAAGCGCCATAGCCAATGTAGGCAGTATAAAACAGGTTGATTCAGTATCCTCTGAAGGCAGTGCGATCATCATCGTGCAATTTGATTGGGGCATCAATGTCGATAACGCTGCCCAGGAAATCAGCGAGAAGATTACGTTTGTAGAAGGGATCCTTCCCGACACTGCCACCAAACCAATGGTGGTTAAAATGGACCCCAACATGATGCCGGTGATTCAGATAGGGATAAGCGGGGCCGCCGACCTTACCCAGCTGCAGGCGGTAGCTGAGGATGTGATAGAACCCCGCCTGGCCAGGATTCCCGAGGTGGCTTCCGTAATCATTACCGGGGGCAGTCCCCGCGAAGTGCATGTTGATGTAGATCCGGTCAAGCTGGAGAATTATGGCCTGACTCTGGCCCAGGTGAGCCAGGTTTTGCAGATGGAGAATTTCAATGTTTCCGGGGGCAAAGTGGTGCGCGGCGGCCGGGAAATGTACGTGCGCAACCTGCAGCAATTTGAATCCCTGGATGATATCAGGCAGGTGGCCATCAATACTGCTGACGGGCGTACGGTGCACTTAGGCGAAATTGCCGCGATCAGTGATACTATTCAGGACTCATCCCAGTTTACCCGGGTAAACGGGCTCCCCGCAGTGGGTGTTCACTGCCTTAAACA
>NZ_DCEA01000063.1:52422-67815 GCF_002316705.1 Syntrophomonas sp. UBA1041 | reverse complement strand
CTCATTTTCCGCAATTTCCAACAATCGGGCTTGTTCTTCTTCGAACGCAATCCGATCAATCTCGGCTGCCTGGCTTTCACTCTTAATATCAATCTTCCATCCAGTCAGCTTGGCAGCTAAACGTGCATTTTGCCCTTCTCTGCCAATCGCCAGCGAAAGCAGATTGTCTGGCACAATCACCATCGAGGACTTGCGGTCTTCAGCCAGACGTACTTCTGTAACTTTAGCAGGACTCAAAGCATTGGCAATCAAAATTCTGGGATCCGGATCCCAGGAAATAATATCGATTTTTTCGCCGCGGAGCTCTCTGACAATATTCTGAACGCGCGATCCTCGCGCGCCCACGCATGAACCGACCGGGTCCACGTTTTCTTCCCGGCTCCACACGGTAACCTTAGACCGTGCGCCTGCTTCACGCGCGATCGACTTAATTTCAACGATACCATCATGAATTTCCGGAACTTCCAGCTCAAACAGGCGTTTCAAAAGCCCGGGATGGGTTCGGGAAACAAAGATCTGTGGACCTTTGGTCGTCTTTCTGACTTCCACAATATAGACTTTCAGCCGTAACCCCTGTTCATAATGCTCGCCGGTGACCTGCTCATTCTGTGTCAGAATAGCGTCCGCTTTGCCTAAATCCAGCAGAACATTGCGCTGTTCAAAGCGCTGCACAATACCAGTAACAATGTCGCCCTCACGGTTGACATATTCTTCGTAAATCAGAATTCTTTCTGCTTCTCTAATACGCTGCACAACCACTTGCTTAGCGGTTTGAGCGGCGATCCGACCAAACTCGCGGGGCTGAATTTCCTGTTCAGCAACATCGCCAACACTGTAGTGCGGGTCCAATTTTTGCGCTTCTTCTAAAGAACATTGTGTTTGGGGATCCTCGACTTCCCCAACAATATTCTTGTAGCCATAAACATGCATCGCGCCAGTGTCAGGCTCCATCTGAACCCGAATATTGCTGACATCTTTCTGGTCTTTCTTATATGCTGAAACAAGAGCTGATTCAATGGCTTCAATTAGTATATGCCGTGGAATTCCCTTTTCTTTCTCAACTTGTTGAAGAGCAGCCATAAACTCTTCATTCATGCCGGTACCTCCTCTGCCAACAATGGCGCCTCTCAAAAATCAAAATCGGGTTTAAGTTTGGCTTGCGTAACTAATATGCGCGGGATAACCTGCTGGACTCCATCTATGACAACAACAAGATCCTGATTTTCCAGTCCAGCGAGCCGACCTTTGATGACTCGTTTTCCCTCCAAGACTTCTTTAAGCCTTATTTCTACCTCTGAGCCGGCAAAGCGAGTGAAGTCGCTATCTTTCCGCAATGGACGTTCCGGACCAGGGGAGGAAACCTCTAGATAATAACGTTCCTTGATCGGATCAATTACATCCAACTCATTACCAAAAAGTTCACTGAATTTCTCACAGTCTGTCAGACCGACGCCGCCAGGTTTGTCGATCGATACTCGGAGAATGCGATCCGAACCGGATCTGACCATTTCAATGTCGACCAGTTCCAAGCCTTGCTGCTCAGCAATCTTACTGGCGATTGGCTCCAGAGCGTCGAAAAGTTTGGGCATTGTTTTCCTCCTCAAGGTCTACGGGTACAAATATCCCACAAGACGAAAGAGTGGGCACGCCCACTCTTTACTAAACAACCCGCTCATAGTATAACATACATTTCTTTTCCTGACAAGGCTACCGCGGCTTGTGTTGTCAGCGAATGGCTGCAGCCTGGTTCCTGAGGTTCCTAAGTTGCGTAGTCGTTCACCGTTCTGTTCCCTTCACGGCAAATGCCACTTGTACATTAGCTTTATATTCGGTCAGGTCGCCATCTTGTACACCAGCGGTCATGTTCAGCACTTCTACCCCGGTGATGTTATCTACCGTGCTGGAAGCTGACTTAACCGCATTCTTGACAGCATCTTCCCAACTTGCATTGGATTCTCCCAACAACTCAATAATCTTTACAACGGTCACTCTCGAATAGACCTCCTCAACGACATTATTCCACGCACAAAGAAACGTTAGTGACCAGGCGGGCGCGATCCGAAGGAATGGCATCCGGCCTGGCCAAAAGCCAGACTGCCAGCGCCAGTAAAACAGCGATAGCTGTCAGGATAATCCACCGCTTCTTTAAGAAATCCCATAGCAGCACTGTCACCTGCTCAACCGTCCTTTTGCTGTGTTCTTGTTTCTATTATGCGTCTGGACCGATTGTATCATGCAAGCGACCGCGACTCTTATTCCCGCAAAAATTCGTTCAATAGTTGCAGGGCACGCTTTTCAATACGGCAGACTTGTACTTGCGATGTCCCAATGTCTGCGGCAATCTCAGTCTGCGTTTTTTCCTCGAAGTATCTAAGATGCAACACCTTTCGAAATTTCTCGGGGAGTTCTGCCAACGCCTCCTGCAAAGCGTAATGCTCCAGCCAGTTGCCTTCTTCCTGAGACGGTATTCGTTCCTCCAGCAGCATCGGATCGCCTTCGTTTTCATGCAATGCCAGACTGAGCGACTGCACTGGCTGGGAGGCTTCCAGGGCCGTAGCGACTTCATCGACTGTTACACCCATGGCAGATGCGATTTCCGGCACAGTGGGATCCCTACCCAGCTGTTGTGCCAGATTAGCCGCGCTATGCTGGACTTTGCCGGCGCATTCTTTCAGAGAGCGGCCCAACTTAATAGCGCCGTCCTCGCGCAAGAACTGTCTAATTTCACCGATAATCAGCGGAACGGCATATGTCGAAAACCTGACCCCCAAATTCAAGTCAAATCGATCCACCGCTTTTAGCAAACCGACGCACCCAATTTGAAACAGATCATCCGGCTCGGCGCGTCCACCAAAACGCCCAATGATGCTCATCACAAGCTTGAGGTTGCTTTCAATCAGCGTCTGGCGGGAAGCTGCGTCGCCATTTTGAGCTTTCTCGATCAGATCATGAACGCTGTCATCATCCAAGAGCGGCACGGCTGGCAAATTGATGGCGGCTCGTTCGACATAATTGGAATTCATCAGGCAGTCCCCGTTTCCGGGCGCACTGTTTCAGGATGTTTGGTCATGGTCACGGAAGTGCCCTCTCCTAATGAGGATTCCACATGCAGTGAATCCATGAAGGCCTCCATAAATGTAAACCCCAAGCCATATCTGCCGGGTCTGGTAGTATATTGCACTGCTTTGGCGGCCGCAATGTCCTCGATTCCTTTGCCTTGATCAATAATCTTAACGGTCAGGACGCCGCCTTTAATGTCAGCTTCCAAGGTAACAACGCCTTGAGCGTTTTCGTAACCATGAATAATTGCATTGGAAACAGCTTCCGAAGTGGCGGTGCGTATTTCGTCCAGCTCCGGAAGAGTAAAATCCAACTGCGATGCGAACGCCGAAACGAGGGCCCGGGAGAAACCGACGTTTTCCGGAAGACTCGGAAATTCGACTTTGATATAATTGCTCTCAGCCATTTGTCACACCCCTTTGCTGTAAATCAGCAGGATTCCAATTATCGCAGATGCCGACCAGTTTGGATAATCCGGATAGTTCCATCACGCGGCGGGCCTGAGGACTTGGATTGGCGATAAAGAGTTTGCCGCCACGCTCTTCCAGTTTGCGGTATCTGCCGAGCAGGACGGCCAAACCGGAACTATCGATAAATGGAACCGCGTCACAGATCAGATAGACGTCCCGGATGGTTTCATATTGATCGAGTTTCTCGTCAATCGACGCACGCAGCTGATCAGCATTCGCCATGTCCAGCTCTCCCTGAATGCGCGCGACAATTGCTGTGCCAATTTTTTCCGCGTTGATGATCATGCAGCGCCCTCCCAGTGCATATTATAAGGTAATTTGCATACTACAAGGTAATTACTTTCGGCGCTGCCATTTTCTTTCCTGCCCTTCTGCAAAAGCCGCTTCATTTTGCTAAGTTCAGTTAATTTCAATAAAACAGCCGGTGTTTTTCGGCATAATACCGCAAACACCGGCTTGTCAGTTCCAAGCATATTAATGCATGCTGTGTCCGCTTTCGGATCATGGCTTTTCAGGACAGGACCTTTAGTCCTTGGCAAACAATGTTTTTAATGACTGTCTACTGACTTGTGCGAAAAACTGAAACCCATTGGTCCTGCCGACATCCGTGGTCGCGAGCAGTTCAATTTCCTGGACCGGCTCCCCGTTTAAATGTACTGTCATAGTACCCAACTTTTGCCCCTTTTGAATCGGAGCCTTTAGTTTTGATCCCAAATTAACTGTTTTTGATATTTCAGGCTGTACTCCTCTTCTGTTCGGCAAATAATAGTCGCTTGACGCCGCAGCTGAAATGGTATCTTCCGTTCCCCTGACTACAGGCAGTTTGGCCAGCTCTTCTCCTCCGGATACCACTTTGATAGCTTCCAGACGACCGAAGCCAAAATTCAGCAACCGACTGACTTCTTTGGCCCGGATATCATTAGTCGCCGCCTTCATGACCACCACAATCAGTCGCACATTGTTCCTTTTGGCAGTGGCCGCCAGGCAAAAGCCGGCTTCATTAGTAAAACCGGTTTTCAAACCATCGCAGCCTTGATAAAACCGCACCAGTTTATTAGTGTTTCTCAAAAACGACGCGCCGTTACGCAAATAGTCGATCCATGTGCCTGTCCATTTCAGAATCTCAGAATGCCGAATTAGCTCCCGCGACATGAACGCAACGTCACGCGCAGAAGTTATATTACCCGGTGACGATGGATCATCCTCCGATAAGCCGGTGCAGTTGACAAACTTGGTAGTTTTCATGCCTAATTCCCGAGCCCGTTCATTCATGCGAGCTACAAAAGCATCATGCGATCCTGACAAACGCTCTGCCAAAGCGTAGCTGGCGTCATTCGCCGAAACAATGGCAATGGCTTTGATTAAATCGGCCACCTTCATCTCTTCCCCGGGTTCCAGCCAAATTTGGGAACCGCCCATGGCCGCGGCTTCCGGAGAAACGACAATAGTTTCATCAAGTCGCAGGGCACCTTTTTCGATTTCTTCCATGATCAGCAGCAATGTCATTACTTTGGTGACACTAGCCGGTGACAATGGCACATCGGCTTCCTGCTCATAGAGTACTGCACCCGTAATCGGTTCTAAAAGAATCGCCGAGCGCGCTTCAATTTTCAGTGTTGAATCGGGTTCTGCCGCCATTGCGTTGGCATTTGTCATAGATGAAAATGTTAGCAGGGCAGCAACCAAAAAGATGATCAGCAATCCATGCTTGATCACGCCTATTCCTCCTTTAATGGCGCCACATGTACCCAATGATATGATACGTTCTACCTTTTTCATCGTCCCCTAATAGCCCGGTGATTATGCGAACCATCCGGCGGCCTTACTGCATAACGGACAGCTTAAGTATGGTTCTATCGCTGTGGTCGCCGGCGTAAGATATCATAACTCAGAACTCGTCCGGGCAGGTGATCTCAATTTTGTTGCCGAAAAAATCCCCTTTGCTGACAGTACTGGTTCCATTGTTTGTCCTGTTGTTTGTGACAACAGCCTGCGCTGTTATGTTACTGCTGAATAACGAGGCTGCCGACCATGATGCCCGCGGAATGCTGGCCATTAACAGTACCAGATACCTGCAAAAGCCAGCTGAGTTACTGCGCCGCTTTTTGGGGATGGAAGCCAATATTACCAAGGAAATATTGCATGCTGGTATTCCGGGGTTATCAAGCAGACTGACGGAAGAGGATCGTCCTCCGTCCAAACTGGCGACCTTGTCTACTGTGTGGTTTGAACTCTCTTCCGGAGTTGACAGCAATACGCCAGTAACATTCCTGGCTGCCCAGCTGCCAATGTTTGGGGAAATGTTGCCAGCTATCGCCAGCCAGATCGATTCCGCGAAAAAAAATGCAGGATCCACGTCAGTAGCTGTAACGGCGCCATCCTCAATCACAGCGGTTACTGCATTTTCTGAGCAATCACAACCACAACAACAACAGCCGCAGACCTTACCGGCCGCGGCTGTAGAAGACACAAAGCCTGCTTTGAGGATGGACGAACCTTTGATTCTCGTCCTGCACACCCATACCTCGGAATGCTATCTGCCAACCAGTGGCGAAACGCATTTATTCAACGGAAAGGGCGATATCGTCAAGGTTGGTAATAGACTGGTCGACATTCTCAACAGCAAATACCAGATTCCTACCATACACTGTGATCAGATCCATGATCAGTATCCATGGCATGAGGCATACCAGCGTTCACAGGTTACATTACAGGAATACCTTGCCAAATACCCGTCCATCAAAATTGTTATTGACGTACATCGTGACGGAACGCCAGGTTTGGAGCACTCCACTGTGATCGAAGGTGAACGGACCGCCCGCGTAATGCTGGTCATCGGGACCAATCGCATGGGGCTGGAACACCCTAACTGGGAGAAAAACCTGGCCTTTGCCGAAAAGGTAAAAGCTGAGACAGATCGTTTATATCCTGGTCTGTCCCTCGGTATTATTAAGGCCGATGCGCGCTACAATCAGCATCTCAGCAATCAAGCAATGATCGCCGAAATGGGCGGAGAAAACTGTACCCTGGAAGAAGCGCTGCATGCGGCAGACTACTTCGCCAATGTTATCTCCAATATCGTCAAACAGGAGTCTAGTCCCTGACATAGCCGGTAACCCAGGCTTCGTACTCTCCCCGCGCTGAAGCGCGGCGATCATAATAACGCAGAAAAACATAGGATAAGACAAGCAGTCCGAATCCCCCGATAATGGCCGGCAAAGCTGTCTGCGCCTCCGGATTGATCATGCGGGTTAAATAGTGGCCTGCCGCAATGCCAATCACGAAAAATATCAGAGGAACCATATAACCGAAAAATGCTGCTTTCATTACATGATCGGTCCGCATTTCCAGGATCACTTGCTCACCTGCTTTAGCACCGATCACATTATTGGCTTTGACAACCACATCAGAGCCGGTTACGCCCAACCCACAGGCACCGCAGCGATTACAGCTGACGTGGCGCGTGGTCTTCACCTGAGCAAACTGTCCTTCGGTTGTCACGATAATTCCGATTGTCTCCATTGCTGCCTCCTGAAACTCAAACGCTCACTCTGATATGCCTCATATGCCCCAGGACGATTGCGATGATAATACCCTGGCAACGGCCGCGTGCCAGTCAGCATAAAGTTTCTCCCGTTCGTGCGAATTCATGCGGGGAGAAAAAATCCTGTCGGAATGCCATCCTGCCACGATATCCTTATAATCTTTAAAAACTCCGGCACCCATCCCAGCCATGAAAGCGGCACCTTGGGCAGTGGTTTCCACAAGCGCGGGACGTTCGACGACAATATCAAGAATATCAGCTTGGAACTGCATCAGGAAATTATTGGCGGAAGCGCCTCCATCCACTCGCAGATGTTTGAGAGGCACTCCGGAATCCGCAACCATCACATCAAAGACATCTCTGGATTGATAGGCAATCGCCTCCAGAGCGGAACGAATAATATGTCGGTAATCGGTGCCTTGTGTAATCCCAACAATAGTTCCTCTGGCATCCGCGTCCCAGTAGGGAGCGCCCAGGCCCACAAAGGCGGGAACAAAATAGACGCCGCCGGAATCGGGTACTTCTTTGGCGATGAATTCCGAATCCGCCGCACTGGTGATAATCCGCAGACCATCCCGCAGCCACTTGATTGCCGCGCCAGCGGTGAAAACACTGCCTTCCAGCGCATAAGTAAGTTTGCCGTTTCGGCCCCATGCGACTGTGCTCAGCAGTTTAGACGAAGCGACCGGCTTTTCTCCGGTATTCATCAGGATAAAACAACCTGTGCCATAAGTGTTTTTGGCAGTGCCAGGCTCAAAGCAATTCTGCCCAAATAAAGCCGCCTGCTGATCACCGGCTACGCCGCAAATCGGAATTCCGGCAGGAATAGCCCCGTTTTGAACGGTCTTGCCGAAACATCCGATCGAATCCCGCAGCTCCGGCAAAACGCTTTTCGGAATGCGTAAACACTTGAGTAAGCCGTCGTCCCACTCGCCCCGCAAATTCATCAGCATGGTACGCGAAGCGTTGGAATAGTCGGTGGCGTGCACTTGCCCTCCGGTTAGTTTCCAAATAAGCCAGGAATCCACCGTGCCAAATAAAGCTTTCCCTTGGTTGGCATCGCTGCGGGCAGTGTCATTGTGGTCCAAAATCCATTGCAGCTTAGTTCCGGAAAAATAGGGGTCGATAATCAGGCCTGTCCGCTGCGAGACATCATTAGCCAAACCCATTTTTTTCAACTGCTCGCAGATCGGGGTTGTGCGCCGGCATTGCCAGACAATGGCACGACAATAAGGTTTTCCGGTATCCTTATTCCAAAGCAGCGTCGTTTCGCGCTGATTAGTGATACCCAAAGCGATAATCTGTCGTGCTTCGATGCCCGCCTCCGCGATCGTGTCAGCAATTGCCACCGTAACGCTGCGCCAGATCTCTTCCGGATCATGTTCCACCCAGCCAGGTTCGGGATAATACTGCTTAATTTCCTGATAGGATCTGGCAATCATTTTACAGGAAGTATCAAAAAGGATCACTGTAGTACCGGTCGTTCCCTGATCAATGGCCAAGATATAAGAATCCATCAAAGCTCACCTCTCAGGATTTCTGATCTGAATTACCTGTATCGGAATTTACCTGATCGCTCTCGATTTTTTGCTGTTTATTGGAGCGCTGTTTGCTTTTAGAAGCTTCTTTAAGACATTCCCGTAACAGATCGCGCACGCGCCCCTTGTGCTGTCCGGCAACTATTTCGGTAAAAGCAAATTGCGTCTTGAGCAGCAGAATATCTCCGTCCCATTGGTAACCGCTGAATTTGGTCCAAGGTTGAAAGCCCACCTTGGCTTCTGTGATTACCTCGCCTTTGCGGCTGGTGTTGTAGTAAAGCCAGCCAAAAGAGGTGATGCCTTCCGGGTAAATGGTATACTTGTTTGGAGATAAAATTACGGCGAGTACATAGAAGACGACTCCTGGAATCAGGGAGGCCACCATCGTGAGACTCGACCAGATACTTCCTTCTTTGCCGCCAAACAATGCCGACAAAACCACGAAAATAGCCAGAAACAGCAGGAAGCTCAGCAAATATGAGCGGCTTTTACCCTTGAGGTAGGCACGCCATTCCCGGCCGGTCGGGCGCCATTCGAAAAGAGGGGTGCTGGCTTTGGAGCGGGCCCTCAGCCTGCCAAAGGTATTGATCAAAAAGGATAAAATGGAGAACATAGTAAAGAGCATTAAATTGGTAAACAGCAGCGCTTGTATGACGCCGACAACATTGTTCATGAATTCCCCTCGCTTCGCAATTTAGTTCAACTAAATTCATTCAACCTTCAGCGTTACTTTCCCTCCAAAAATGCAAAAAAAGCCGCGGGCGCAGTCTGAGCTGAACTCAAACTCGCCTGCGGCTCAAACTACCAGTCGAAATGCTGCAAACTACTTCATATCAGATTGCCTTTATGTTGCTCCAGATTACCGTTGAGAGCTTCGACCAGGATGACATCAATACCGATCTTGATGATTCTCTCCCAGGGTATCACCATGTCTTCACTGCGTGTGAAAATTCGAATCAGCTTTGAAGGTCCAGGTACGACTACCGCCATTATTTGGCCGGTAGACATATCGATCTCAAAATCATTGATCAGGCCGAGCCTGCGCCCGTCACTGACATTTACCACTTCACGCGACCGCAGTTCAGAAGAACGTACCAGCAAGCTGAAGCCTCCCTCCGCAGCAGGACTCTGATTAATTGTATTCCAAATCTTCCTCAGTAGAACGCTAAGACAACCCGGAAAAGCGTTAGGACAACCCGGACACGAGTCCTTCTCCGTTAATATCCATTTGCGCAGCCGCAGGTTCTTTGGGCAGCCCAGGCAGGGTCATGATGTTACCAGCCAAGGCCACAACAAATCCCGCTCCGGCTGATACTTTTAATTCCCGCACTTTGAGTGTCCAGCCTGTCGGAGCACCTGACAGCGCCGGATTGTCGGACAGGGAATACTGGGTTTTTGCTACGCAGACCGGTAGGTGGCCATAGCCCATGGCGTCAATCTTCTCCAACTGCGTCTCCGCCAGCGGCAATAACTCGACCCCCACTCCGCCATAAAGGCGCTTCGCCAGCGTATCCAAACGTCCACTGATGGTTTCACCACCTGAAAACAGCGGGGCAAAATGACTCTCCTTTTCGCAGGCGGTCAGAACTTTCTCTGCTAAATCAAGTCCGCCCTGTCCGCCTTGTGCGACCACTTCCGACACGGCGCTTAGAACACCCAAGCGATTGCATTCTGCAATAATGGCGTCCAATTCCTGCACACTATCGTCGGAAAAACGGTTAATTGCCACCACCGCCGGCACCCCGAAAGCCTTTAAATTATCAAGATGTTTGCGCATATTGGCAAAGCCTCTCTCCAGAGAGTCCAAATTCACGGCGGATAGATTTTTGCGGGATGCGCCACCCTGCAGCTTCAGTGCCCGCACCGATACTACCAGAACCGCCGCCGCAGGCCTAATATTGCCTAACGGGCAAACTATATCAAAAAACTTCTCTGCTCCCAGTTCGGAGGCAAATCCGCCTTCGGTGATTACATAGTCGCTCAGCTTAAGTGCCGTCTTGGTGGCGATGACGGAATTATTGCCGTGAGCAATATTGGCAAAGGGACCGCCATGGATAAAGGCGGGTTGCCCTTCCAGTGTCTGTACCAGATTAGGCTTCAGAGCATCCTTGAGCAGGATGGCCATTGCACCGGCGGCATTTAAGTCACCGGCTGTCACGGGCAGCCCTTTTTTGTTATGAGCGGCGATCATACGACCAAGGCGAAGCTTTAGATCAGCAATACTGCGGCTCAGACATAGCACCGCCATTACTTCGGAAGCGGCTGTGATCTCAAATCCGGATTCCGTCAAAATGCCATTAGTGCGCCCGCCAAGGCCGGTAACGATCTGCCGTAGTTGGCGATCATTGACATCAATGGCGCGTTTCCAGACAATACGGCGTTCATCAATGTCGGACTGATTGCCGGCGGCAATGTGATTATCAATCATGGCCGCCAGCAGATTGTTGGCCATGCCGACCGCATGAATATCGCCAGTAAAATGCAGGTTAATATCCTCCATCGGAACCACCTGAGAATAGCCGCCGCCAGCAGCGCCACCTTTCATACCAAACGTCGGGCCCAGTGACGGCTCGCGCAGACAACACATCACTTTTTTCCCAAGCTTACCTAATGCCTGGGTCAAACCAACTACCGTAGTGGTCTTGCCCTCGCCCGCCGCAGTAGGCGTCATCGCAGTCACGAAAATCAGTTTGCCATCCGGTTTTGAGCGTAGCCGATCCGCTAAGCCCAAATTCACCTTGGCCTTGTATTTCCCGTAAAGGTCAAGATAGTCGGCGTCAATTTCTACTTTGGAGGCAATTTCCTCAATGTGCTGCATTTTGGCTTCTTGTGAAATCTGAATGTCGCTCTTCATCGTGCACCTCCGGCATGATTTATTATTAGAAACAAAAACCAACCTAAATTCCTCACTTCTTTTCTTTTGTCCCTTTCCCTTCATATTATAATTAATGTTTTTTCGCATCCAATAGAAAAACCGCCCCGTAGGGCGGTCTGCGTTATTCAACGGTGCCGAGAATCAGGGGCGGTTCAGCCACATCGGGTTCCTGCGTGACTTGGAATGCTTCCAAAACACGGGCACGAGCCGCTTCCAATCTGGCATCGCTATTATAATGCAAAGTAGCCAATGAATCGCCTCGATTAACCTTCTGACCAGCTTTTTTGTTGATTACAATCCCAACAGCATAATCGATGGCGTCTTCCTTGCGCTCCCTCCCGGAACCCAAAGCCATACCGGAAAGGCCCAGCGCAAGACTATCAATGGCCTTTACTGTGCCGGAGACAGGTGCCAGAACTTCTTCCAGGCGAGCCGCACTCGGCAACCATTCCGGATGATCAATCACCTTCACATCTCCGCCCTGCTCCTGCACAAGCAGGCGCAGCTTTTCAAAAGCCGTTCCGCTATTCAGTGTCTTTTCCAGTAATAATCGTGCCTCAGCAGGTTCGTGACAGATTCCGCCCAGGACAGCCATTTTCGAGCCCAGTACCAGACATAATTCCCGCAAATCCTCCGGTCCACCGCCAGTAAGAGTCTCAATTGCTTCTCTTACTTCCAGCGCATTGCCAATCGCTCTGCCGAGCGGCTGATCCATGCTGCTAATAATGGCTGCGGTCTTGCGGCCAAATGAATTACCGATATGAACCATGGCTTCGGCAAGGTTCCGGGCTTCAGGTAGTGTACCCATAAAAGCGCCTCGCCCGCATTTAACATCGAGCACAATGGCATCTGCCCCGGCAGCAATCTTTTTGCTCATAATGCTGGCGGCAATCAGTCCGGTTTCTTCCACAGTGGCAGTTTCATCTCTCAAAGCATAAAGTTTCTTGTCGGCCGGTACAAGATTGCCAGTCTGCCCAACAACCGCCAGCCCGATTTTATCAACCTGCCTGACGAAACGGGCGCGATCCATTTCCACAGTCATTCCGGGAATGGACTCTAGTTTATCAAGCGTTCCGCCGGTATGCCCCAAACCTCGCCCCGACATTTTGGCAAATGGCAAGCCAATCGCGGCAATCATAGGGCCGAGGACCAGTGTGGTTTTATCACCAACGCCGCCGGTGCTATGTTTATCAACTTTGATCCCTTTAATGGCACCTAAATCAATGCGGTCTCCGGACTCAACCATCGCTTTGGTGAGGGCCGCCATCTCGGCGCATGATAGTTTATTAAAATAGACCGCCATACACCATGCGGCGGCTTGCGCATCCGAAATACGACCGTCCACATAGCCATTAATAAAATCAACAATCTCTGCCGCAGTATGGGTCCGCCCCATTCTCTTGGCCAGGATAAATTCATATGCACGCATCCTAATCACCCCTTATGATGCTGAAACACATTGGCAAACGATTCGCCGACCGGCCATGGCCCGACACCAAACAATTCCATTATTGTAGCGGCAATATCGCCAAAGCTGTTTCTGGTGCCCAGGTTAACCCCAGGGACTCCAGAGCAATAGGCTAGTAGCGGCACATGTTCGCGCGAATGATCTGTGCTGGGAGTGGTCGGATCAACACCGTGATCGGCGGTGATGATCATTAAATCCCGTGGCGTTAAGGCTTGCCGGATTTTTAGCAACTCCGCATCCACTCGTTCCAAAGCTTGGGCAAATCCCCGATAATCATTGCGATGACCGTAAAGCATGTCAAAATCAATGCAATTCGCAAAAACCAAGCCCTTAAAATCCACCGCAGTACGTTCCAGAATAGCCTGTAAGGTCGCAGCGTTGTCGGTAGTATGATTCGACCCAGTCAGCCCTCTGTTGGCAAAGATGTCGTCGATTTTCCCAATCCCATATACTTCAAACCCGCGGGCACAAAGCCGATCAAGCATGGTTTCCGCGATAGGAGTTAATGAAAAGTCCTTGCGGCGCGCAGTGCGCGCGTAATTTCCGGAAGAGCCGGAAAACGGCCGTGCAATTACCCTTCCGACAGCATGTTCACCAGTCAGCAGCGCTCTCGCCATCGCACTGATTTTATAGAGTTCATCCACCGTGATAACATCTTCGTGGGCCGCGATCTGAAATACACTATCCGCTGAAGTGTAAACAATCGGTTTGCCAGTTTTGACATGCTCATCGCCTAGACGCATGATAATCTCTGTGCCAGAGGCGACCTCATTGCCAATGATCTCGCGGCCGATTACGCTAGTAAATTTGGCCAGTAAATCCTGTGGAAAACCTTTCGGATAAACCGGAAAAGGCTGATCCAGGATGAGCCCGGCAATTTCCCAATGTCCAGTAGTCGTATCCTTCCCGGGGGACCTCTCAGCCATGCGCCCATAGGACGCCACCGGGTTCGCCGCACAAGGCACCCCTTCAATGTCGCCTAAACAACCAAGGCCAAAGCTTTCCAGCACCGGCAAGTTTAAGCCGCCGACCACCCGAGCAGTATTTCGGATGGTATCGCTGCCGATATCGCCATAGTGCTGTGCATCCGGAAGCTCGCCGATACCTACGCCGTCAAGCACAATTAGAAAAACTCTATCAATCATCACCGTGTCGACCCCCTCAAATAGCACAAAGGGACGGTTCTTTTGTGTCCCTTGTGTTTTTGACTCCTTTGTGACACAAAAGAACCGTCCCTTTGTGTCACGTCAGGCGCGCGGGTGCGTTTGGTCGTAAACCTTGCGCAGCCTACTACGAGTTAAGTGCGTATAGATCTGTGTCGTGGAAATGTCAGCATGTCCCAGCATTTCCTGAACAGCCCGCAGGTCTGCCCCGTTTTCCAGTAAGTGTGTCGCAAACGAATGTCGTAAAGTATGCGGAGTAATGGTTTTCTCAGTACCCAGACTCTCGGCGTATTTTTTAATAATTTTCCAAAAACCTTGTCTGGTTAAACGCTTTCCATGGTGATTCAGAAAAATCGCTTCGCATCCAGCAGCAGAAACAAGCTCCGGCCTTCCGCGCTTCAGATAATCCTTTAAAACCCGGATGGCCACTGAGCCCAATGGCACAATGCGCTCCTTAGAACCTTTTCCGAGGCACTTTACATAGCCAAATTCGAGATCCACATCTTTGCAGTCCAGACCGGTTAATTCCGATACTCTCAAGCCAGTGGCATATAACATTTCCAGCATGGCCTTGTCGCGCAGACCGGCGACGGTTTTGAGATCTGGAATTGACAACAACTGAGATACTTCATTGGTTGTCAGCACCTGCGGCAATTTTTTCTGTTGCTTCGGAGATTCAAGATTAAGCGTTGGATCGCTGCTTAGCACATTTTCTCGCACGAGAAAATGAAAAAAGGATTTCAATGAAGCGAGATTGCGAGAAACTGACGCTGTGGCAAGCCCCTTTCCCTGAAGGTGCAAAAGGTAGGATATGATTGAGGTTTGAGTAACACTATTGATCGTCATTTTTTTGTTTGCCAAATAGGTAGCATAATTTTTGAGGTCCCTGCCATAAGACTGAATGGTGTTATCTGCCAGCCCTCTTTCCACCGCAAGATATGCAAGGAAATTTTGCAGCAAAGCTTGCATTCTTCCACTCCCTGTCGAACTTACCAAAGTTAAGTCATATTTCGCTGATGTGACGCCTTTTCCTTTTTTAAGTGCACGTTAATCTCTGGGAGTGAATCATAAAAAACAGGCCCAAACGGCCTGTCAGGTGGTCCAGCCTAATGAATAAGCCTTTTTAAAAGTGCAAACCCGACGCCGGCCAGTCCGCAGAATAGCAGGACTCTAAGCACCGGCCACACTTTCCTTTTGAGTCCAGGAAGAGAAATTACGATCAAATCAGTCCCCTCCCCGCTAAATTAATAATTGTTAAAACCTATTAGCAAAGTA
>NZ_DCEA01000063.1:35622-52270 GCF_002316705.1 Syntrophomonas sp. UBA1041 | reverse complement strand
CGAATTAATGACATCAGATTAGCCATCTGCCGAACAGCGATAAAAAAGCAGGGCTGATATAAGCTTCAATCAAACTGGCCAGTATCAGGATTATTCCGGAGACCAAAACTGCTCCACCGGTGGCCATTAGATCATGGAGACGGTCCATACCTCGATTTTTGAGACGCCCCCGCACTAAAATGATCGAAAAGTCCAGGCAGGCAACGCTCGAGAGCAACAAGGCAGGCACAATCAAGAAATTCTGAGGTAAAACGGCGACTATGGATAACAGCACTCCCTTGAACACTATCTGGTCCACCAGAAAACCGACTGAAAACCCTATCACAAAGCCCCTTGTAAAAAGAAAAAGCAAAATCAGCGGAGAGCCGATTACTGACAAGCCCAGCACCGTAATTAGCGCCAAGGTCCGAAAGTGGCCAAGCAACGAATTCCGAAGCAAAATTGGAGCAGCAATCGTCTCACGACTATCCATCTTGTCGAAGAAAGCCGCCAGGTACTGCCAAAGTTCGCCGCGTTGACCCGGGTTAAGGATCTTGACAGCCAGCGCGCCGAAGACGATGCCCATGACCAGCATGACTGTAGCCACGATGAAATAAGTGGCATGGTTAGATATGTAATCCCCGATTTGTTGCTTCATTTTAAGCCAAAAAACCACCGGCAACGCCCTCCTATCTGGTACATGCTTACGTGCCGATGGTCTAAATTATTACATTATTTTAAGTGGGCCTGCGTTGCCTGCGCTTTGCCACCATAGCATTCCTAAAGCAGTCCTTTGGAGCGCGCCATCATTAGGCCGCAGATCGTTTTGGCATCAATGATTTGTCCTTGGGTGATCGCACTAAAAGCCTGTTCGACCTCAAGCAGCTCGATTTCTATAAATTCATCTGCATCCTGGGAAGCCTTCGCACCCTGCTGTGGCACTCCCCGGGCGAAAAACAAGGTAATTCCCTCATTGCAAAACCCGGGAGCGGTCACAATCTTGCCGAGCTCAAGCAGTTCAATCGGCTGTAATCCGGTTTCTTCAGATAATTCGCGGACCGCACATTGTTCGGGCGGTTCGCCACCGTCCAGCTTACCGGCCGGGATTTCAAGCAATTCTCGCCCGATCGGATGCCGGTACTGCCTGACCAGCACCAAACGGCCGTCCTGATTTACTGTCACAATCGCGGCTGCCCCTGGATGTTCCGCGACCACTCTCTGCGCGATGCTGCCATTGGGCGTCCGCACCTGGTCGAGCCGCATATTAATCATGCCGTGAAAGAAATACTCACTGCCAATTAGAGTCTCTCTTAACTCCATCCTTTTGCCTCCCGTGCGGCTAAAATCCCAGCCGCGCCAGCACTCATAAAAAACTCAGGTTCTGCGCGTAGGCCCCGGCCCATCGTCGTAACATTCAGTTGACGGGTTTTCATCAAATCAAGAGTCGCGGTGGCGTCTACCTCAACCAAATGATGTTTTACGGCAATCCCGGCGGCGGTCAGCTGACTATATATAACTATGCTTTTGTCGCCCGAGAGCACTGGTAATGGCACCCTGACTTTGTTTTGGACGATCTCTGCCAGCACAGTCAGTGAATGATGGCTAATACCATAATGCCGCTCCCGCTGATCCCCAAAGCCGATGCGTAGCGGTGCGATCGCCTTTCCGCCCATCAAGGCGACCGCATCGAGCGCCGGACCTTGTTCGATGCCTGAGAATCCATATTTCGTGCCAGTCCCGACAATTCCAGGTCCCATAGCGACAACTGCCACATCGGCATGAAAAACTTTCCGGGCGGCCAGCAAAGCGCTGAAAATATTGACCGCCTCAGCATCCCCGCCAAAAGCGTGTCCATATGTAATCGTGTGATCAATCAAACCCTGGCTTTGCAGTTGCCGGACTGTATTACTGAGCGCGATTGGTAGTGCGGCCCAATCCGGCATAATGTAAACGAGTCGAATCTTACAGGAGCTATGTTCTTTGGCCATCAGACATATGGGTGCCAATTGACTATGCAGTTCGGCGACGACCACCGGCATGCCCTCCAGATTGCCCCCGTCCTTTAAGGCTTCATGACCGGCTGTCCCCGGTTCGTCAATAGTCTGGCATTTTAGCTGCCAGGGAGTGTAGCGGAGCTTCATGATGTGCCCGGGACCGTCTAATTCGTGCTGCTCTCTGCCAACGATCAGCTGCACAAAATGCCGGCCGCCGCTGCCAAGGCCCAGACGAACGGCGGTAGTGTTCAACAAAACCGTCTCCCCGGGTTGCGGGTTCCCCGTTAACTGCGGGTAAACATATGCTTTTTCCATCCGGCCTTCCACTTCTGTCATGATCTCACTGAGCTGATCCCCTTGGGAGATGATCGCGACCACTTTACCAAAGCGCGTCTGCATCATGAATTCCTCTCCCCTTCCTGTTCCCCGGAGTACGCTCTCTTATTGTCTCTCGTATTTCTGATCGTACCATAATTTGCTTCATAAAGTTAGAGCTGCCAGACAAAAGTATGGCAGCTCTGTGTCAACAATTGATCAATTGAGTTTTTTGTCATTTTCAATGATGCGGTCTCGATCAACTATTGCAATCAGACTACTTTTTCCAGATTCAATTGCAGGGAGAGGTATTCTCTAATGCGATCCAATCCTTCTTCAATCCGGTTGATCGAAGTGGCATAGGAGAACCTTACAAAATCAGGCATTCCGAAACCGGATCCCGGGATAACTGCTACATGGGCATGATCCAGCAGGACATCCGCCAGATCATCGCCAGAATTGATGGTTACGCCGCTCAATGTTTTGTGCAGCAACTCTGAGATGTTGGCGAAAACGTAGAAAGCCCCTTCCGGTTTGCGACAACTGAATCCGGGAATCTTATTCACGCGCTCCACCATGAGATTACGACGCTTTTCGAACTCGGCTTTCATGGTGCGGAAAGCATCCTGGGAGCCAGTTAAGGCTGTAATACTGGCGTACTGGCCAATGGATGAAGCATTGGAAGTACTATGCCCCTGTAAATTGGACATTAGTTTAATGGCTTCTTTCGGGCCGACCGCGTATCCAATACGCCAGCCGGTCATGGCATAGGTTTTGGACACACCGTTAATCAGGATGGTGCGATCTTGCAGCTCCGGACTAACCTGTGCAATCGAAAAATGGCTGTTGCCATCATAGATTAATTTTTCGTAAATCTCATCAGAAACAATCGTCAAATCGTGTTCGCAGGCCACCTCGGCAACAGCTCTGATTTCGGCTTCGGTATACACAGCGCCGGAAGGATTCGACGGACTGTTCAGCAGCAATACGCGGGTTTTCGGAGTAATGTACTTGCGCAGTGCTTCAGGCTTGATACGGAAGCCATCTTTTTCGGTGCTCGGTACAATGACTGGTACTCCGTCTGCCAATTTGACCTGCTCAACATAGCTCACCCAATACGGTGCGGGAATAAGTACTTCGTCACCAGGGGATAGCAGGACCTGGAAAGCAATATAAAGTGACATTTTAGCACCAGAGGACACCAAGACCTGCGAAGGCTCATAGCTTAAGCCATGATCTTCCTTCATTTTCCGGCAGATTGCTTCCCGCAAAGGCAGCAAACCAGCCACCGGAGTGTATCTGGTGACACCTTTCTGGATTGCTTCAATACCAGCATCCTGAATCAGCTTCGGAGTATCAAAATCCGGCTCTCCTGTTCCGAAGCTAACGACATCAATTCCTTTCCGGACCATTTCCTTGGCTCTGGCATCAAATGCGAAGGTTGACGATGGTGTGATCGCCCGGGCTCTTTCACTAAAGCGCATGATAATCTCTCCTCAGCCGTTATAATTGCGTCCTAATTATCGACGGGGTCACGGCTATCAGTTGTAGCCGTAATACTGTATACATAATACTTCCCATAAAAAGCCGGCTCAACCACGAACCGGCCTATCAGGCAAGCTATTCGGTATCCAAGCAAAAAGTCCTGCCGCAACGCTGCCGATCAAAATCATTTTTACCCGCCCAAAGCAACCGTTACTTTGGGAATGATCTGCATTTTGCGGGACAACACCCCAGGAAGGAAAAAGCCTTCCGGATCAAATTTTTGTTTGAAGGCTGCGGCAATTAAAGCCTTTTCTGGCCCGGTGATCAACAGATGCGTACCGCGCCGCATAATTTCAGTAAACATCATAATCATGACAGCTAGATCACGGCTTTGACAGAGGGCATCCATTTCAGTCAAGATTTCATCTTTGCGCGTCAACAAGCGACTCGTGTCCACAACTTCACATTGTCCGACTGCCGCGCGATTACCTCCAATATGGTATTCCTTAAGATTGTAGCGGATCAACTGATCGGCCGGCAAACCTTCCACCTCCGAACCAGCGCGCAGCATCTCAAACCCCAGTTTTTCGGGATCCTCACCGCATCTTCCGGCCAGATAGTTGGCCATTTCCCGATCCATATCGGTGCAGGTTGGCGACCGAAACACCAGTGTGTCAGAAAGGATCGCACCCAGCAGTGCCCCGCAAATTTCGCCTGGCAGATCGTAGGCATTCTCCCGCGCTATTTTGGTCACAATCGTCGCGGTACTGCCAACCGGCTCATTGCGCACTAATACTGGACCGCTGGTTTGGATATCTCCCAGTCGATGATGATCAATGATCTCCAGTATTTTGGCTTCTTCAATTCCTGACACTGCCTGACTTTTTTCATTGTGATCCACCAGCACCAGATTGCGTCCGGAATTGCCAAATAAGTCGTCGCGAAACAGCGCACCCGCCACCATACGGCTTTTTTCGTTGACGACCGGATAAACGCGGTGTCTGGCTTCACGGGTTTGCTTAATGACATCTGATAACAGATCTTCTGGAGCAAACACAATCGGCTCCTGATTCATGACATCGCTGACCGCACGACTCAATCCCACATTGCGGACTGCCATATAGGTGTCTCCCGGTGCCACGATCACGGGCATATTCCTTTGAGACGCGATCGCCAGTACTTCTGGATCTATCTTGGCGTTACCGGTTATGATCAGGCAGGCCGAAACCTCGGCCGCAATTTTTTGAGCCTCGGTGCGATCGCCGGTAATGATGATTGCGCCAGGCTGTAAGAACCGCTTCATTGTGGGCGGAGACATCGCCGCAATGAAAATCTGGCCGCTCACAACCGCGTCAATGTCACCGCATAAAAGCGTACCCTGCATGACATCCAGCAATGTCCTGAGACTGAAGCGCAGATAATGCTGATCTGATTCTACCGCACCCATAAAGGCCATCGCCAGATCCGAGTTAGTCACAATTCCGCCCAGACTACCATCGGGACGCTGGATGACGGCCAGTTTTCCGTGCGTTTCCTGCAAGCGATGATAGACTTGTTTGATGGGCGCATCCATCGGTACCGATAATAGATCGGTTTTCATCACATCTTGCACTTTTGTTTTAACATCCGGCAGATAAAGCGGGGCGTCCAATCCGAAACGACGCAGCAGAAAGCGTGCCTCCGTACCAACAACCCCTGCCCTGGCGGCAAAATAATCCGGAAAACCGAGACCTCTCTTAAGGGCGGCGTAGCCTAATGCAGAACAAACTGAATCCGTATCCGGGTTTTTATGTCCGACTACGTAGACCGTCTGTCTCAAAATTCTCACCCCAAATTATCTCTTGGCCAACCTGGCTGCTAAAACGGTGTTCTCCATCAATTTTGCGATGGTCATTGGCCCGACTCCGCCTGGTACCGGCGTGATATAACTGGCGACAGCGGCAGCTTCCTCAAAGTTAACATCCCCCACCAGACGGTCATTGACCTTGTTGGTGCCAACATCAATGACGACGGCACCGGGTTTAATCATGCTGCCTGTCACCAGTTGCGGGCGTCCTACGGCTACGACCAGAATATCGGCGCGCCGACACACCTCCGTCAAGTTGGCGGTGCGGGAATGAGCGATCGTTACGGTACCATGCTCGCGCAGTAACAACATACTGATTGGCTTCCCAACGATGAGACTGCGTCCAACGACCACGCATTCTTTTCCTTTGATCTCAATTCCGGTGGATTTGACCAAATCCATGATTCCCGCTGGGGTACACGGAACAAAGAGTGGATCGTCAGAAAACAGTCTGCCAAGACTGGCCGGATGAAAACCATCAACATCTTTGGAAGGATGCACACTGTTAATCACCTGCTGTTCGTCAATTCCGGCAGGCATCGGCAACTGCACCAAAATTCCGTGAATATCTTTGCTCTGATTGAGTTGCTCAACTTGTGCCACAATTTCCGCCGTGCTGGCTGTGGCAGGCATCTTGATTTCTTCAGAGTGGATTCCGCAGCGCTGACAAGCCTTTCTCTTGGAATTAACGTACACCCGGGACGCTGGATCATCTCCGACAAGCACAACGGCCAGACCAGGTACTATTCCAGCGGCCGCGAGCTGCGCTGCCTCTACGGCTACCTTTCTTTCCAGCTCCGCCGCGATCGAACGGCCATCAATGATTTTTGCGGGCAATATCTTACACCTCCATTTGCGATTATCCTAATCATAGCACATCTAATAATCTTAGCATATCCTCAGAATTGTCACACCCCACATGAAAAAAGGCTGTCACTTGACAGCCCCTGTCACTAATTAAGTTTCTCACTCCAGACACTTTTAAGGTTGTTCACAGTCTCCAATTCGGGAGTGCGCAGTCTTTCAAATATCTCGGCCGCCTTATCAAGCTTCTTGAAAGCAGTCCGCTTATCAGCGCCGACATGTAGGATCAAGAGCGCTTCCAGTAATTCGATGAGCGCTTCCTGAAATGGGCGTTTTACATGCCTGTAATAACGCTTACTCTCATTTAACTTGCGATTAGCATCCTGAAATTTCCGCTGCCGGAAATCCGCAAAAGCTGATACCAGAACCGTCATCGCCAGACTCGCCTTACTGTCAGCTTCTTTGGCCAGCTGCTCCGCGCGCTCCAGAGATTGAGCGGCTTCCGCATACCTTTCCAGAATAATCAGTGCCAGAGCACGGTAGACTTGCGTTACTGAGCCGTAATTCTTGGAATTCATGGCCGTAAAGGAAACGAGAGCGGCATCAAATGCTTCCAATGCCTCTTTCGGCAGCCTCTTCCTGATATTCAGCAAGCCTTCATTTAGTTTGGCATGCCCATAAAGTTCTTTGGATTTCATTTCTTTAACCAACTGCGTGACATTGTGCATGGTTTTTTCAGCTTCCGCAATCTGACCTCTGCAAATCTGCAACTCACTGCAATTGATTAGCAAGATCATTTCCTGATGCAGGTCTCCGAGTCTACGGGCAATGACTAATCCGCGATGGTAATGGGAATCGGCTTCGTCCCAGTCACCACGATAGTAGGCCAGAACTCCCAGGTTATTGATGAAGTGCGGCTCAATGGAATCGCTTTCTACAGGAGCCAACCGCAAGCCTTCTTCAAAATACTGCGCGGCCTTGTCATGAACATCCCACCCGAAGTAAATGGAGCCCAGCAACAGAAAAGATAACCGCTCATCATAGACAGATTGGGCTGCCTTCGCCTTCTCTAATTGCTTCAGAGCATACTCCAGAGCTTGCTTCATTTCGCCTTTCTGAAGATAGATCATGCCGTAGATGCGATAAATACGAGCAAAAAGCTCCGGGTTCACATTTTCCCGTCTGGCATAATCGATGGCTTCGTCAAGATGCGCAAAAACAATATCGTGCTCACCCAAGCGTTCTTCACACATGGCCATTAAAATCAAGGCATTAATTATTGAGATCCGATCGTCTGCAGCAACTGCCAATTTCTTGGCTTCTTCTAATCCACTGATGGCCTGCAGGTATTTTCCTGTTTCAAATAAAGCGCGGCCTTCAATCAGAAGATACAGCAAACGTTGCTCATCAGAAATTGTGACGCCTTCGGCCAGCAGTTCTTCGACCGTCTTCAGCTGGCTTAGGGCTTCATTAAATGCTAGCAGATCGATCGCTCTTTGTGCTGCCAGCAGAGAATAATCACAGGCTTTTTCGCCGTGGCCGCCTTTGTAAAAATGCCAGCTTAAGCGGGCAAACACGCTACTGCCTTGATCAAATTGCTCCAACAACTCGGCAATGCGTAAGTGTAGCATTTTGCGCCGGCGCACAGTCATCTCTTCGTAAAGAACCTGCATGATTTTACCGTGGGTGAAGCGGTAACGCTCACCGTCTTTGGAATGCTCCTCAACAAGTTGTGCTCCAATGGCCTCATCAAGAACATCCAACAAATAGCCTTCGTTTAATCCGGAAATCTGCCTGAGGATGTCAAATTCGAACACCTCGCCAATGACAGCAGCCTGTGAAAGCACTTCCCTGGTTTGGTCGTTTACGCGGCTGATGCGCTTACGGAAAAGATCCCTAATTGAAGGCGGCAGCGTTAAATTTTCAATACGCTCTCTTTCCCATCCTTCATCTGAAGGATAGATTGTTCCTTCATCATAAAGCGTTTTGAGGATTTGCTCGACAAAAAAGGGGTTGCCTTCCGATTCGCGATAAATATAAGCGGTAAAATTATCTGAAACACCGTCAGCTCCAAGTATCCGGCAGATTAGGCCAGCTACTTCAACTTGTTGTAAACGATCCAGATGAATATGGCTATAATTAGTTTCGCGAGCCAGCACATTTTTCAGCAGTGTGAGCGGATGCTCCAGATCGGGTGTCGTCAATACCTCTTCTGGCGAGTAAGTACAAAGCACCTGAATCGGTTTGTCCGCGATCTGTCTGATAAAGAAGGCCAGGAATTGAGCTGAACTTTGATCGATCCATTGCACATCCTCAATTCTGATGAGCAATGGAGTGCTTTCCGCCAGACTGGCTAAATAACGACATATCCCTCCGAAGAATACGTTACGCTCCTGTGGCATCAAAGTTTTCGTAATCAGAGGAGCCCCCGCAGCCAAATTCTCCACTTCCGGAAGCAGATTGCCCAGCGACGGCAAAAAACCGGCCAGCTGCTCCAAATTAAGTGTTTCGCCAGATAAGAGTGAATCCCGGAGCAGATCCGTGACTGCCCAATAAGGCATCGCCGCTGTATGATCGTGGCAGCTGCCGGCCAAAATGGTAAAGCCGTCGCGCACAGCAACATCTTGCAAATAATCGGCGCAACGTGATTTGCCAACTCCTGTTTCTCCTGAAAGTAAGGTAAACCAGCCGTGCCCTTCCCTGACCGAGCATAACTGGGATCGCATCTGACTAAGAGCGTAACTACGGCCGATAATTTCGTCGGAGTGAAACGCATCGCTAAAGTTCAGCATGGAATCCGGGCTCGATGATAAATCGCTGGCGCTGCACACTTGATTGCGCCCTCGCTTTTTCGCCATATATAAAGCGGCATCGGCTTTACGCAACAGTTCCTTGCCGCTGCCCAAACCGGCATCCTGAGTCAAACATTCAAAACCGGCACTAAACGTAATGCGGATCTTGCGTCCCAGCAAATCACTCGCAAAAAGGTGCGCCGCTGTATCGGCACAAAGCCTGTTCATGATACCTGAGGTAGCCTCTAAGGAAGTGTCGGGGAAAAGCAACACGAATTCATCGCCGGCGTAACGCACGGCAGTGTCTTCTTTACGCAGGTGGTTTTTGAGGAAAGCAGCAAAGCTGGCTAAAACCGCGTCGCCGCATAGGTGTCCATAGCTATCATTGACCGCCTTAAAAAAGTCAATATCGATAATTGATAAAGACAAACATCCCGATGCATTATCGTCAACAATGCGATCGAGATAGTTAAAAAGAAAGCGCCGATTATGCAGGCCAGTGACATCATCAATCAAAGCTAGTTTTGCCAGATTTTGTACGGAATCTGATGACTTGAGATTCAGCGGCATGATCTTTCCGTTCTGGGCAGGTGTTGGCATTTTAACACCCCCAAATCAATCGGATTAGATAATAAACTATTTCAATGTTTGACACTCATTTTATGTTCGACACTCAGTTGACGTTCCCTGCTAATTTAGCGCTTTAGAATCCTGAATTTGTATAATTGAACAAAAAATATCCCAAAATAGCTCTGCAAGTGATGCGCAGATTGGGAGGCAGTTATGGGCGGGAAAGTCGCAGGGAATCTCGTGATTATCGGCGGTGCTGAAGATAAAGAAAACGAATGCACCATTTTAAAAGCCTTTATTAACCTCGCAGGCGGATCAGATGCCAGGATTGTGATCATGACCACTGCTACTGCTTTGCCAGAAGAAACAGGTGCTCAATACTTGGATGTTTTTGGGAGATTAGGATGCTCCCACGTCTCCGCTTGCCGCGTTCAAAACCGGGCTGAAGCGCACGCTCCCGCCAATTGCGAAAAAATTGCACACTCTACCGGAGTGTTTTTTACGGGCGGGGATCAGCTGCGTATTACCAGCATACTGGGCGGCACTCCCTTGGAAGAAACCTTGTTTCAAAAATACCGGGCAGGAATTGTAGTAGCCGGAACTAGCGCCGGAGCTTCGGCAATGTCAGATCTAATGATCGTGGAGGGCCAGGATGACGAAACCCCCAAAAAGTGTACGCTAAAAATGGCTCCGGGATTAGGCCTATTGCGCGAAGTGGTCATTGATCAGCATTTTGCTCAGAGAGGGCGCATTGGCCGCCTGATGCTGGCGGTATCACAAAACCCGTATGTTTTGGGGATCGGGATTGATGAAGACACGGCGATCTGGATTCAGCCAGAGGGCGTGCTGAGTGTGATCGGTTCTCAAACTGCTACCATTATCGATGGACGTCCGATGGTTCATACGAACATTTCAGAACTCAAACCAAATCAGAGTCTGGCAGTAATCGGTGCCGGGCTGCACATACTACCGAGAGGATACGGCTATGACTTAGCCGGGCGCAACGTCATCTTTCCGGAAGAGGAGGGTTATTTTGCACATCGCCGCCATGCGGACAATTATGGGTCCCAATTACTATAGTCACCGGCCGGTGCAGATTATTGACCTTGATTTAGGCGCCATGGCTAATCAGACTTCCGACCGTATCAGTAATTTGAAAGACAATCTGATCGCCCTTTTGCCGGGATTGGCCGAGCATACTTGTTCTCCGGGGCATCCCGGAGGGTTTATCGAGCGTCTGGAAAGCGGCACCTATTTGGGGCATGTCGTGGAACATGTCGCGCTGGAGATCTATAACAGTGTGGGCATTAAGGTCGCCTATGGAACGACGCGGGCACTCAATGAAAAAGGACTCTACCGCATCGTGTTCAACTGTTCGGACGCGCAGACCGCTCCGGAAGTCGCTGCTTTGGCGGTAGCGACTGTCCGCCGTCTGGCTCGCGGCCAAAAAACCTGCTTGACCGATCAACTGGAGAAGCTCCGGAAGCTGGTGGCTGAAATTGAACCGGGACCCAGCTCGGCCGCCATTCTTAGAGCGGCTGCCGATAGGAATATACCCGTTATTGCGCTGGATAGCCCCCTGCTTTATCAACTGGGATATGGTTGCAGGGCTCAACGGATTCAGGCAGCAGAAACTTCTCTGACTTCCGGAATTGCGGCTGATATCGCCACTGATAAAGAACTCACCAAAGCGATGTTGGCCAAAGCCGGGCTCCCTGTTGCGCCAGGATGCTGCGTCAGTTCGCTGCCGGAAGCATATCGCGCCGCCGATCAGATCGGTTATCCGGTAGTCGTCAAACCGGCTGATGGCTGCAAGGGCAAAGGCGTCAGCCTGTTCCTGGAAAACAAGGCGGAAGTTATGGCAGCTTATAAAGCCGCCCGGCAATTATCAAAGCGGATCTTGGTCGAAAAGCACATTTGCGGCAAAGACTATCGCCTGGTGATCGTCAACGGCAAAGTAGCCGCAGCGTCTGAAAGGCAGCCACCTTGTGCCTTTGGCGACGGAATGCATACGATCGCGGAATTGATCGAAGAAATCAATGCGGATCCGCGCCGGGGTATTGACCATGAAAAGCCGCTCACCAAAATAAAAGTAGATCGCAAAGTGGCTGATACCCTGCAAAAGCAGCATCTGTCCTTTGATTCGCTGCTGAAAACGGGCGAAAAAGCCTTTTTGCGCTGGCACGCCAATCTGAGCATTGGCGGAACGGCAATTGATGTCACTGATACTGTGCATCCATCAGTGGCAGCGGCCTGTATACGGGCAGCGCGCCTCGTCGGACTGGACATTGCCGGTGTCGACTTGATTGCGGAAGATATCAGCAAGCCGAATGGCCAGAATATGACATTGATCGAAATCAACGCCGCACCTGGGCTGCGGATGCATCTCTTCCCTGCCGAAGGTCAGCAGCGCGATGTCGGCAAGGAAATTGTCGACTATTTGTTTGAGCTGCCGGAACCTGGACGCATTCCCCTGGTGGCTGTTACCGGTACTAATGGCAAAACCACTGTAACGCGGCTCATTACCGCTGCCTTTACCGCAGCAGGATATAACGCTGGTTACTGCTCTACCGATGGCGTCTTTTTGGGGGGCAGCCTGCTGGCACAAGGAGACTATGCCGGACCGGGTGGCGCCGCCATGATTTTGCGAGATCCCGCTACAGAAGCTGCAGTGCTGGAAGTCGCCCGCGGCGGGATCCTAAATAGCGGACTAGGCTACGATTATGCCAAAGTAGCGGTCATCACTAATATTAGCGAAGATCACCTTGGCAGTGAGGGCATTATGACACTGGCTGACCTGGCTCATCTAAAAGCGCTTGTAGCTGAGCGGGTGTTGCCTGATGGATGTGTGGTCTTAAATGCCGATGATCCGCTGGTTGCGGGACTAGCCAAAAGAGCACCAGCTTTGCCGGCTTACTTTTCACTTAGCCGGGACAACGTTTTAATCAGGCAGAATCTTAACGAAAATCATCTTTGTGGCTATTTGGATAACAGTCATCCGGATAATAGCTATCTGTGCGTTCAACGTGGCTATGAAAGTCTGCTGCATCTTAATGTGACGTTGCTGCCAGCTACAAATGGCGGAATGATCCTGCACAACATCCAAAACCTCCTGGCAGCAGCGGTAGCCGCCATTGCCGCCGGGATTAATCCGGTAGCTGTCGAAAAAGCGATGGAGGCTTTTGGCAATGACGCTGACCACAATCCTGGTCGTTTCAATAGCTACAGTAATGATCACTGTAATGTTATTGTCGATTATGGGCATAACCCGGCTGCGATCGCGATTGCTCTGGAAGCGGCCGACAGAATACCGCACTCCTCCTTATGGGCGGTGGTGGCAGTGCCAGGCGACCGCTCTGATGAAACGATCCGCAGGGTTGGGATCGTTGCTGGAACACGATGTGATCACTTGATCATTAAGGAAGATGCAGACCGGCGCGGGCGTAAAGACGGCGCAACGGCCAACTTGGTGTTTGAGGGAGCCATGTCAGCCAGATCGCGCAATGGTGTCGAAATCATTGCCGATGAAGGACAAGCAGTACGTCATGCGCTGTCAACATGCCCCGCAAAAGCATTAGTCATCATATTTTATGAAAATATGATGACTGTTCTGGACGTGCTTGCTGAATTTGGCTGCGCTCCTACACTGGCATCAGGCGAGGCTGCGCTGCTCCATGATACCAATCAGAACCTTATCAACCATGCCCATGCCTTCCCGATTTAGCACGCCGACATTATCGGTCGTCTTTTCAATGCAGGCGTCAATGATTCCCTGGGAGGTACTAATCCCTAATCCCTCCAGCGCAAAATAGGACGCCATAAAAGCTTCTCCGGCCGCATTGCCTACTTTTAGAGAACAGCTTCCTTTCGCGCCGTCGCAAACCATGCCTGCCAAGGAACTAAGAACCGTCTTAACCGCCAACTCGATCTGCGTGTTTGTTCCGCCAAACAGACGCACTAGACCTGCGGCGGCGCCGGATCCAGCCGCCACGGTGCAACCGCAGACCGGCGAAAGGCGGCCCAGCTTGCTCTTAACAAATCCGGTGACTACATGGCTGGTTGCCAGTGCTACCGCCATGGCGCGCGTGCTTTTGCCAGCCTGTTCGGCAGCGATCGCCACCGGCAGAATTGCGACAATGCCATGATTGCCACTGCCCGCGCTACTCATGATGGGATAGGCAGCTCCGGCCATCCTGGCATCAGCAGCAGCATAACAAAGATACTTCGCCTGATTAATAACGTCATCGGCCACAATCCCCCGAGCTATCAGGTCTTTCAGCTTTTTGCCGAACCCAATGCCGCCGGTAAATGCATCCGAGACACCATAGTCTGCCATTTTGCGGTTCATTGTCACACCGCTCAGCAAATGCACGATGTCTTCCTCGTCAATTTTGTCAGCCAGAGATAATATATCCATGAAATAACTGCCGATCATCTGTTGATAAATGGCATCGGGCGATGCGCCGGCAGCAGCGGTGTTGTCAGTAACAGCTGAATTATTAGTGGCAGCAGTGGCACTGGCGTTTCGATGGACGTTATCAGACTCAAAAAGAACTTTGCCACAGTATTCGACCTTAACAATATTAGTATGCCCTCCGATAATTACACAGCAGGCCTCTTCTATTTTTGACTGGACCGTTGCGTCAATTAACAGCCCTTCCAAATCGGCACAGCGCATGATACGAACCTGACCTTTGCTGACCATGGCCTCTGCTAGTGGTACCAGTTCCGGCCGACAATCTTTGAGGGCCTCCAATCCAAAGCTTGATTTGCCGCATAGCGCAGCTAAGGCGGCGGCCACCGCATTTCCTTTGGCACCATAAGCGCCGGGAATGCCAACCGCCATACCGTTCTTATAAATTGAATCACTGACTTTAACCGTAATCGAATCGATCGCGGAGCGGTCTTGCAGTTCTTCACAAGCACGTGCAACAGCCAGGGCAACAGCGCCTGGCTCAGTACATCCCAGGGCCGGCTTTACCTCGCTGCGCAGAAACTCTTTGATTGTGAACATTGTTTTGATCTCCTATACAGACAAAGTGATGTTTTGAAGCTCTATGGTAGAGAACGCCCTCCTGAAAGGGCGTTCTCCGACGCAGGCAACTCCGTTGCCTGTTATCTGTTCTTCTACTTGTTCTTCAGGATTTCTTTGATTACGCCGCCCAGCCGTTTCATACCTTCCGCAATTCCCTCCGGACTGGCGTTACTGAAATTCAGACGCATGGAATTCTCGCCGGAGCCGTCAGCAAAGAACGGTTTGCCGGGGATGAAGGCCACTTTCTCACGCTCAATGGCGATCGGCAGCAAATCGGTGGTATTAATTCCACCTGGCAAAGTAAGCCATAGGAACAGACCGCCCTCCGGAACATTCCAGGTCGTCTCCGCAGGCAAATGCTGCTTACACATATCCAGCATTAAATCCCGTTGTTTTTTGTATTGTGCGATAATCTTCTCAATATGAGGTTCCAGGATGCCGCGACGGCAGAACTCGAACACCACGCGCTGGCCGATATTATTGGTATGTACGTCCGTACACTGTTTGCCAAGCACCAGTTTGCGCAGGATGTCATGACGGGCAGTGACATAGCCAACCCGCATGCCCGGAGAGATAAGCTTCGAGAAACTGGAGGTATAGACCACATTCCCAGTTTTGTCGAAAGACTTGACAGCCGGGAGCGGATTACCACTATAGCGCAAACGACTGTAAGGATCATCCTCCAGCATAATCAGCCCGTATTTATCGAGGATTTCAACAATTTTTTTGCGGCTTTCAACCGGAGTGGTGACCCCGGTCGGGTTCGCGAATGTCGGAACGAGATAAACCATCTTCGCTTTTCCGGAAGCGGCCGCTTTCTCTAGTTCCACGAGATTTACGCCGTTAGCGTCACCGTTAATCGGAATAATTTCGGCTTCATAGCTCTTAAATACGTTCAGGGCGGCGAGATAAGTCGGGTTTTCAACTATGACGCCGTCACCGGGGTTCAGGAATGCTTTGGCCATATAGTCAATAACCTGCTGCGCACCAGAGGTGATCAATACCTCGTCCGGGGTGGCGGTAATGCCCTGCCCGGTCAGCCACGCAGCCAGGTATTCACGAAATGCGGGGAAACCCTCACTGGAACCATATTGCAGGATTTCCGGACCGCTTTTTTGCAATAATTCGTTAATAATTTCATTGACCTGAGTAACGGGAAAAGAATTAGGAGACGGAAAACCGCCTGCGAAAGAAATGATATGGGATTGCTCTGCTAATTTCAGCACTTCTCTGATGACGTTTCCAGATGTGTTCATAATGCGGGTCGAAAACTGTGGTACACTCATCAAAAATTCACTCCTCGCGGGTGATCTCAACTTCGTCTGTTACTGAACTATGCTCCTCTAACGAACGGTTTTGCCCTCCCTTCGGATTCTGACTCTTTGGATAACCTATACAAAAAGATAAGACCAACTTATTATAAACCATTATATATTTCAACAACTGCAGCGCGGTTCCTTCTCAACTGATGGCATTTCGTACTAGGCGATGGCAGGCATTTGAAACGACGGTCACGGTCAACATCGGAAAAGGGGCTGTCCGGCAGACAGCCCCTTTTTGATTACTTACAGCACTTATTTTCCTCTTGGTATTTGCCACGCTCACAGTAGTGCGTGTGCAGCAGATGATGCGATTTTTCGCCAAGCGGCTCTATGAGGAATTCATCATACAGCTTCTTGATGCCCGGATTCTCATGGGATTTGCGAATCGGCATGTCGCAATCCGCACGATAGGTTGCTTCCATCCGGAGCTTACGTACCTCGGCATTGGTCGGTTGCGGTTGTCCACCGCCACCAATACAGCCGCCGGGGCAAGCCATGATTTCAAT
>NZ_DCEA01000063.1:35250-35441 GCF_002316705.1 Syntrophomonas sp. UBA1041 | reverse complement strand
TCCAGTACTTTTCTGGCATTGGCCAGGCCGTTCGTGACAGCTACCCGAACTTTGGTACCCTTGATGTCTACGGTCGCTTCTTTAACGCCTTCCAGGCCACGGACGTCACAGAAATCGATGTTGGCGAGTGGTTCTTTCGCCACGACTTCGTAAACGGTACGCAGCGCAGCTTCCATGACACCGCCGCTGGC
>NZ_DCEA01000063.1:34834-35073 GCF_002316705.1 Syntrophomonas sp. UBA1041 | reverse complement strand
GCTTCCATGACACCGCCGCTGGCACCGAAAATGAGGGCCGCTCCTGTCGAGATGCCCAGCGGGGCATCAAATTCGCCATCCTCAAGGTTGGGGAAATCAATACCAGCCTCGCGGATCATCCGGCCAAGCTCTCTGGTGGTTAATACCACATCGACATCCTGCTGTCCGGAAGAAGCCATTTCGGGACGCTCGACTTCAAACTTCTTCGCCGTACAGGGCATGATCGAAACGACAAAGAT